>JBOHQZ010000229.1:0-8583 GCA_050732275.1 bacterium | reverse complement strand
CGGAACCGTATGCTTCGGCTGGAAGGGCGGCATCGGCACCAGCTCGCGCGTATTGCCGCAATCAACTGGCGGTTACACCATCGGCGTGTTGGTACAAACCAACTTCGGCGGTGTGTTGACGATTAATGGTGCGCCGGTTGGCCGCGAGCTTGGCAAGTTCGCCATGAAAGATGCTCTCCCCTACTCCGCCGGCGACGGCTCGTGTATGATCATCGTCGCCACCGATGCGCCGCTTGACGCTCGCAATCTTAAGCGCCTGGCGGCCCGCGCCATGTTGGGATTGGCCCGCACCGGCGGCTATGCCGCCAACGGCAGTGGCGACTATGTCATTGCTTTTTCCACTGCAACAGAAAATCGTGTTGCCCATCAACCCAACGCGCGCGTTCAAATGCTACCCTCTCTCGTAAACGATGAAACCTCGCCGTTGTTTTTAGCCGCCGTCGAAGCGACCGAAGAAGCCATCATCAATTCTCTGTTCATGGCGACCACAACGCGCGGCATGGCCGGACGGGTCGTTGAAGCTTTGCCGATTGATCGCGCCATGGAAATTCTGAAAAAGTACAACGCGCTCAATCAGAATCGCGATTTGCCGTCGTGGAGAAAATAACAAAATATCGGCACCGTGACGAATGATCGAGATTAGACTATTTTGAGTATTTTTCATAGCATCTATGCAGGAGATGAGCCATCATGATCGAACGTAAACTAATCACAAGCGACCGAGAAATATTGGGTGGAATTCCGGTCTTTACGGGCACGCGAGTACCGGTAAAAACACTTTTTGATTATCTTGAACAGGGCCATCCGCTTGATGAATTTCTGGATGATTTTCCAACCGTCAATCATGAACAAGCGCGAGCCGTGCTGAAGCTAATGAAGCAGAAATTGCTGGAACAAACGTATGAAAGTGTTGCTTGACGAGTGCCTGCCGAAAAGGCTAAAGCGAGAGTTGCCAAGCCATGAAGTGGTAAGAGTGCAAGAAATGGGATGGGCCGGCATCAAGAACGGCGCTTTATTGCGCTTGATACAGGCTGCCGACTTCGATGTATTTGTGACCATTGATGGAAATTTAGAATATCAGCAAAATTTACATGCAATAAAATTTGCCATTGTTGTATTGAGTGCGCCAGACAACACTTTCGATACTCTGAGTCCACTCATGCTAGAAGTTGCCAGAGCACTGAAAAAAATAAAATCAGGTGAAGTCATTCACATCAATGCCTGACAAGAACAAGACCTAATTAACCATGCAAGATCTTGGAAAAATCCTGATGCTGATCGGCATCGTGCTGCTCATCGCCGGCGCGGCGTTTTATTTCTTGAAAGGCATTCCATTTCTCGGAAAATTGCCCGGCGATATTCTCATTAAAAAAGAAAATTTCACGTTTTATTTCCCTTTGGCCACGAGTCTGTTGCTCAGCTTGTTGCTGACGCTTCTATTCTATTTTTTCAAAAAACACTCATGAGAAACAAATTATTCGTTCTTGTCGTGGTTGGCCTCGGCATGCTCTTCCAAGCCGCAAACACGCTCTCGAAAGCCGGTTATTACGTGACTCGCGCCGATACTGCCTCCCGCTCGGTCCAAGTGATTCGCATCAACGGCCCGATCAACCCGGTGGCCGCCGAATATATCGTTGACGCCATCGAAGAGGCGACGGATGCGGAAGCGGAATGTTTGATCATTGAATTGGACACGCCGGGCGGCCTGATGGAATCCACCCGCATCATCACCAAAGCCATGCTCGCGAGCGAAGTTCCGGTAATCATTTATGTTTCGCCTTCGGGCGCGCGCGCGGCCTCGGCCGGCGTGTTCATGACCTACGCGGCGCACCTCGCGGCGATGGCGCCGAGCACCAATATCGGCGCCGCGCATCCGGTCAATATCGGCGGTGGCGGCGCGGATTCTGCCAACACCATGATGGAAAAAGTCACCAACGACGCGGTCGCGCAAATCAAAACCGTCGCCGAAAAAAGAGGCCGCAACGTCGAATGGGCGGAAGAAGCGGTGCGCAAAAGCGTCTCGATCACCGAAAAAGAAGCGCTGAAAAAAAATGTCATCAACTTCATCGCGCCGAACCTCGACAGCCTGCTCATCCAAATGAACGGCCGCGAGGTCGAGCTGGTCAATCGCCAGGCCAAATTGCAAACCGCCGGCGCGAAAATTATTCGCACCGAAATGAGCTGGCGGCACAAGCTGCTCGACAGAATTTCCGATCCGAACATCGCTTACATCCTGTTCCTGCTTGGCTTTGCCGGCCTCTACTTTGAGCTTTCCAATCCCGGCGCAATTTTGCCCGGTGTGCTGGGCGGCATCTTTCTGATTCTGGCTTTTTATGCCTTCCAAACGCTGCCGGTCAATTGGGCCGGGGTGCTGCTCATTCTATTTGCCGTCATTCTTTTCATTCTCGAAGTGAAAGTGACGAGCTTCGGGATTCTCACTATTGGCGGCATCGTCGCCATGTTTCTCGGATCGGTCATGTTATTCCGCAAGCCGGCCACGATTTTCGAGCCGGCGGTCAGGATTTCGCTGCAAGTGATCATTCTCGCGACTTTGGCCACCGCCGCTTTTTTTGCCTTTGCGGTCGGCCTCACCGTGAAAGCGCATCGCCAACAGGTCACCACCGGCAGAGAAGGCATGATCGGCGAGGTGGGCATCGCGCTGACGAATCTGAACCCGAGTGGGCAAGTGCACGTTCACGGCGAAATCTGGCAGGCGCGCAGCGACACGCCGATACAGAAAGACCAGCCGGTCAAAGTGCTGGCAGTGAGCGGATTGCAATTGAAAGTGGAGAAGTCAAACGGCTGAGGACTTGGCTGCTGTTTCAAGAGTTTCTATTTCACCCCCAAAAACTAAAACTCAGAGGAGGGAAGTATGCAAATTGGCGTTATGATATTGATCGTGCTCGGTGTGATGTTCCTATCCAGCATGATCAAAGTGTTGCGTGAATACGAGCGCGGCGTTATTTTCAGGCTTGGCCGGTTATTGCGTGTGGGCGGCCGCTCCGATAAAGGTCCCGGGTTGATCGTTTTGATCCCCCTCATCGACCGCATGGTGAAAGTCAGCCTGCGCACGATCGTGATGGACGTGCCGCCGCAAGATGTGATTACGCGCGACAATGTTTCGATCAAAGTGAACGCTGTGATTTATTTTCGCGTCATCGATCCGGCCAAAGCCGTCATCGATGTTGAAGACTTTCTCTTCGCGACCTCCCAGATTTCTCAAACCACGCTGCGCAGCATTCTCGGCCAGTCCGAACTCGACGAGCTTCTCGCTCAACGCGAGAAAATCAACGAGGAGTTGCAGAAGATCATCGATTCGCAAACCGAGCCGTGGGGAATCAAAGTGACTGCCGTCGAAGTGAAGCACGTCGACCTGCCGCCGGAGATGCAGCGCGCCATGGCCCGCCAAGCCGAGGCCGAGCGCGAGCGCCGCGCCAAAATTATTCACGCCGAAGGCGAATTGCAAGCTTCGGCGAAACTTGCGGAAGCCGCGCGCATGCTCAGCACTGATCCGGCAGCGATGCAGTTGCGCTATCTGCAAACGCTTGTCGAAGTGGCGGCGGAAAATAATTCAACAACGATCTTTCCGGTGCCCATTGATATACTCAAAATTTTTATGGATCGGAAAGACAAGTAGTCGTGTAACGTGATACGTGTAACGCTCTTTTGTTCTAAGATTTTGGCTATAGCCCAATTTTAGGTTGACGTTCCACTAGAGGGCCGTTACACGTGACACGATTTTTTTCAGAACTTTTTGGCGTCGTGATAGTTAGATAAGTTATATCTTCTGAAATTTGCCGTGAATCCAACCGGAGAAATAGCCATGCGGAAAATGAGTTTTGTTCTTCTCAGCCTCTTCCCTGCCGCGCTGCTCGCGCAAACCGGCACGCTGCCGCAAACGATCAATCGCATGTTCAACCCGGCGCATTATCAACAGCGCGCTAACGCGGTCGCGGCACCAACACTTAGCCGTTTCGGGCAGAGCGACGTATTCGGTCTCAACGGCGCGCTGGTGAATTACGGCGCCGGCAGCAATTTTCGTTACCAATGGCCGCTCAAACCGGATTTGACCGCGACGCTCGATCTCTCGATGCTCTATCTCGATTTCAGCAATCCCCTCCTGCCTTTTTATTCATCGACATACCGCAGCGCCGACGTGATGCTCGTGCCGCTCTTTTTCGGCTTGCGCCGCGACGTTTTGCGCGAGAATTTTGACGAAACGATTTTGCCGTATGTGCAAGTGGGCGCCGGCCCGCTCGCCGGTTTCACGTTTCCTTATGGCTACAGCTTTTGGGAGAGCATGCGCCACGCCGCGACCACGTGGACGATCGGCGGCTTTGCCGGCGCTGGCCTCAACTTCGCGATCGATAAGAAAACCGTCGGCTTGGTGGATTTGCGCTACAACGTGATGATCTTCCCGGAACAAGTCGGGCCACGCCAAAATTACAGCGGCCCGGCGATTTCGTTCGGCGTCCTGCGAGGGTTCTAACCCGGCCTTGATGAACGCACGCGGTCATGCATTCTTGCGCGTCCGGGCAGAAAAACTCGTAAGACAAAAATTTACAAAATAAACAGCCAATCTCTTATAACACAAATGGTTTATGTCTGATTTTAAATTCTTCATGACCATTGTTTATTCATTTTAACCGCTTGGTCAGTTTTCATCTTGCGGTCACGGCCAATGGGGAAAGTTATTTGATCACGGATTCCAAGCTTTTTGACGGCGTTGGCTGGGGCGCAAATTTGAATTTTAGTTGAGCGAATATTATGCACTTCTTTTCACCTCACCTCATATCCTGCTCCAAGCTGACACACCTGCCCATTTATGCTACAGTTTTGTAACTTGCAGGATGTACGGAGATTTGCTAAATTGTTTCAGGAACGAGACGTGCGTAAAATTTTCACACTGTCTAAGTGTTGTTATATCATTGCCGCTTAAATTCGACACCGCCGAAAGTTGTTCGTGCGCCTTTGCTATTTCAAAGGTATAGGATTTGCTTTGACTTCTGTAACGCAGACTGCCAGTCTGCGAATTGCGAGGAATATAGGGTCGTGCTGTTCCAGAGCCGTATTACTAATATATGAGAAAAGTTTTGCCAAAACCATTATCGCTTGGCCTGATTCTGCTTCTGGCCGTGGCCTGCCAAAAACGCATTCTCGTTGAGGCAGATCACTACGAGCGCAACGGCGAGCTTGATAAATCCGAGCTGGCGCTCACGCGGCATTTGGAAACGCATCTCGATGACCATGCGGCGCGCTTTCAACTCGGCGAGCTGCGCGGCCGTATGGGGCAATACGCCCAGATGCTGAGTGATTTTGCCGCCTTAGAGAAAAAAGACGGCCGCTGGCGCGACAAAATTGAAAATCGCAAAGAATTTTATTGGCGGGAAAATTTCAACCGCGGCGTGGAGGCGCTCAAGCGCACTGAAGCGCGGCAGGCGATCACGCCCTTGCGCAACGCCACCGCAATTTTTCCGGAACGGCACGCGGCTTATCCCGCGCTCGCCGCCGCTATTTTGGCAACGCCCGACAGTTCCGGCGCGCAAGCGGCGCTCGAAAAGGCTTGTGCGTTGAGCGAGAACGATTTGGAATCGCGCCACGCTTTGCAGCAGCTTTATTACAATACCGGCCGTTATCAAGAGGCGTTGAAAGTCAGCGATGAAATTCTGCAAAAAACTTCCGACGATCTTTCGGCGCTGCGTTGCCGGGCGCTGGCGTTGCAACAACTGCAATCTGCAGAAACCGAAGAAGCGTTCAAAGCCCTGCTACGCCAATCAGTCGAGGCCGATGATTGGCTGGCTTTTGCCATGTATTATTATCGCCGCCAGCAGCACGAATATGCCTTGCTGCTTTTTGAGCAGGTCTTAAAGAGCCGCGATCTCGATTCCGGCGCGAACGACGGCGCGTCGCCATCCGGCGCGCGAAATCATCGCACGATTCGCCTTGGCAGCCAATCTTCGATGCCAAGTGAAGAACTCTATCGTTACTTGGGCGATTGCGCGTGGCATCTCGGCGATTACGCCGGCATGTCGCAATGGTACACGCGTATCATCGAAGCCCGTCCCGGCGATATCTCGGCGCTACAAAATTTGCTGCTGGCCGCGCAGGCGCTCGGCAAATTGGATGAAGCCGAACGCATCAAAAAAGAATTGGATCAATTGGCGAGCGGACAGGAATGATCCCGATTTTCCTCTTAAAATTTCAAAAGGAAATCGGGACGGGGCCTGCCCTGCCAAAGCCTTAGGCAGGCCAGGGTTTGACTTTTAAATGTGTGCAATCAAGGAATGAGAGAAATACAACGACACGCGCGACAACATCACGGCCCCCTTTCTCAAATTATCGCTCGGTTGCGACTTGGCATTTGGATGTTGCCCTTTCTGCTGGCGGCGCCCGCGACGGCGCAATTGCGGATCGTTTCTTCGTTTCCATTGCCCGACGATCTCCACAGCGGCGCTTTCACCAACATTCGTGTCACCTTCGATCGTGCCTTGAATAGCGCGGTATTGCCCGCCAATGCCATCACAGTTTGGGGAAATTTGCACGGCCGTTACAGCGGCACGCTCAACTACGAGGCGGCGACAACGAGTCTCGTGTTCACGCCATCGGAAAGCTTCATCGACGGTGAAGACGTGACCGTTGCAGTGAGTAGCACGGCAATACGCGGCGCCGATAACAGTACGCTCGCGCAACCTTATATCTGGCGTTTTCTCGTGCGCACCAATTACGGCTCGGCTGTTTTCACGCCGCTGCCTTTTGATTTGGAAAGCGCTTCCCCCTCGAGCGGCGGCAATCAAGAGCCAACCCACCTCGTGCCCGGTGATTTCAACAACGACGATTTCATCGATCTTGCCGTCGTGCATCACGGCTCAAATCGCATCACCGTGCTGCGCAACACCATCCGCGAAACGACGGGCGCCACGCTTTTCGTTGCCGGCGCGATTCTGACGACAGGAAGCACGCCGACGCGCGCCGCTGCCGCCGATTTCAACGGCGATAATCGCCTCGATCTTGCCGTGGTCAATTTCAATAGCAATAATTTGCAATTTTTCTTCGGTGACGGCGCCGGCCGATTCGCCGCGCCACAAAATTTTCCCACCGGCGAGCATCCGATTGATTTGCTCGCGCAAGATTTCAATGGCGACGGCGCTATTGATGTAGCTGTAGTGATGTTCGGTATCGACCGCATCGGCATTTTTCTCAACACCGGTTCCGGCAACTTCACTGAAGCCCAACGGCTACCAGTCAGCGCTGCACCGATTGCGGCTGTCGCGTGGGACAACGATCAAGACGGCGATCTCGACATCGTCGTTGCCCACAACGGTGCGAAATCATTGGCGCTGTTGCGCAATGACGGCCGTGGCAATTTCGCCGCGATCGCGACACGCAACTTGCCGCAGCCGCCTGTTGCTTTGCTCTCCGGCGACGTGGCTGGCGTCACCGGCAATCGCGCCGGCAATAATCGCCGCGAAATTCTCGTGCTGTGCAGCGATTTACATTTTCTCGGCAAAAGCGCGGCCCCGGCAAATCCGAATGCAACAAGTGTATTGGCAGTTGTCAATTCAACCGGTACGGACTTGCAAATCGCCGAAACCGTTTCAATCAATGGTTACGCCCAAGCCTTCACACTCTGCAATGTCGACACGCTTGATGCGCAGCGCGGCCCAGCCAGTTTGCACCCCGACCGCGATCTCGATTTGTTTTACACTCGCTTTTGGGATAGCCGCGTGTCGTGGCTGCGCAATCCGGACAACCAACCTTTCAGCACGGCGCAAGCCGCTGATCTCGATTCCGTTCTCAGCGCCAAAGCCATCACGCATTTCGACCTCGACCGCGACGGCGACAACGATCTCATCGTCAGCAATTTTACGGAGAACCGGCTTGTCGTTTATCTCAACCAAGGCAACCGTATTCCGCCCTGCACGCCGTCGGATTCGCTTGGCACTTCGGTATCCTTAGTTGATTTTGGCGACGTTTGGGTACGGCGCACGGCGACGCGCAGAGTTTTTGTGAATAATTCAAGCTCGCTGGATTTTTCTTTTAACACCGCGCTCACGGACTCGGTGCAATTCGGCGTTTCTCCGCGCCGCGGCGTTTTGCCTTCCAGCCGCGCGCTGGCTTTGAATGTCACCTTTACGCCGGGTGATACACTCGGTTATCAATCCAATCTTCAAATTTCCACCAACGATCTTCTCGCGACGACGGCGTGCAACGTGATCTTGCGCGGCCGCGGCGTGCGCGCCACGATTGTCGTGGACTCGCTGCTGGATTTCGGCTGCGTTCCGCCCGGTCAAACCGCCAACCGCGTCTTGCGCATTTCGAACTCCGGCAACATTCCGCTCGTCATCTCCAGCGCCACCGTCTCGATGCCCTATTTCGCGACGCAAATCAATTTAACCAACCGGCAAATCGCGCCGCGCGCGTTTGTCGATGTGCCGATGACTTTCACGCCCGACCGGCTTGGCGATTTTTTGGATAGCTTGAAAATTAATAGCAACGATCTTGACCAATTAGTTGCAACAGTTTATTTGCGCGGCTGCGGCTCCAGCAACGGCCCGACCATCACTTCCGACGATACCCTTTATG
>JBOHQZ010000228.1:0-8587 GCA_050732275.1 bacterium | reverse complement strand
AAATCTATCTTCGCGGATATCGTCGAATCGGTCACCAACAAAGTTGACGAGTTGGTTGATCGCATCGTGCTAATTTTGATACCAACCCCGGCGCCTGCCTTTTTAGGAACCCAAGTTGGGGGAACGATTCCCATTGAGACGATTTCTACGCGCGATCTGAAAGTTGAAGTAGGCGCAGCCGGCCGGACAGTTAAAATCTTTTCCGAGGATAACGTTGAGCTGGGTCGCCAGATTTCTGGAGAAGATGGGATCGTCGTCTTCAAAGATTTCGTGCCGGCCGCGTACAAGCTGCACGTCGAGGGATTCGAAATCAAAGACGTCAATTTGTGGCCGTAACGCAGGCTGCCAGTCTGCAACTAAAGGTTTTTTCAAAAAGTTGGGTTCATTCACTGGAGGGATGAATGGGCCTAACATTATTTTAAGAAGAGTTCCGCTAACTTATCCGCCAGCGGCACGACCTCCGGCTCGGCGCGATTCGTCAGAATGATGATTGTCAGCTTGTCATCGAGATAGCGCTGAATGACATTGCGAAAACCGCTGGTGCTCCCGCCATGCATGACGCGATGATGTCCATTCAATTGGTCGAGCTGCCAACCAAAACCATAATCCAAAACCTTGCCGTCATTCAAAACACCCGGGGTGAAAGCGGCGGCGAGCGTTTCTTGTTTAACGAGACTTTCCGTGTACAATGCTTGATCCCACTTGAATAAATCTTCGACCGATGAATAAATGCCGCCATCGCCGAGCACAGCGCTGGTCAGGCTTTGATCCGAGAAAACAAATTGTCCTCCCTCCTGCCGATAACCCATCGCGCGATGTTTGACCGTGGAAATGTCTTTTTGATACGCCACAGTGTTTTTCATGCCGAGCGGTTTAAAAATATTGTCATGCAAAAACTGCGCGAAAGATTTTCCCGAGATTTTCTCAATCGCTATCGCCAACACAGCATAGCCCGAGTTACTATAACGATATTTTGCGCCCGGCGGGAAATATGTTGAATCCTGCGCCATCATCATCTTGAGGATATCTTTATCGAGAACTTGCACCGTCGCCGTGTCCGGAATCAGATCTTCGTAGGCGATAAGCCCGGAAGTATGCTGCAGCAAATGACGAATCGTGATGTTGCGGCCATACGCTGGAAACTCCGGAAAGATTTGCTGTAAATTGTGATCGTAACCCAGTCGGCCCGACTGGACGAGCATCATGATGCACATCGCGGTGAATTGCTTCGTCACCGAGGCCAGCCGAAAGTTCGTGGCCAGAGTTACAGGTGTCTTCCCTTCAAGATTTGCAAGACCATACGCTTTGTTGAGAACGGGCTTGCCGTTTTTGATGACCATCACAACTGCGCCGGGGGTGTCTTTGCCACGATAGGCTTCAAAAAGTTGATCAACTTGGTTTGGTTTATTGGGCTGGAAACTGAAACCCCAAAAAAGGAACAGCAAAAGCCAAGCAGGATATCTTTGGTAAAGAAACATATTGCTCCTTAATGATAACTTTCTGCCTGTAAATTAAACAACTCCGCGTAGCGCCCGTTTAGCGCCAGCAATTCTTCGTGTGTGCCAAGCTCCAGCAGCTCGCCATTTTCTAAAACCAAAATGCGATCGGCCATGCGCACGGTGGAAAAGCGGTGTGAGATGAGCACCGCGGTTTTGCTTCGGGTGAGATCGGCGAAGCGTTGAAACACCTCGTGCTCGGCGCGGGCGTCGAGAGAAGAAGTCGGCTCATCCAAAATCAGCAACTGGGCGTCGCGCATGTAAGCGCGGCCGAGCGCGATTTTCTGCCATTCGCCGCCAGAGAGATCGACACCATTCTCGAAACGCCGGCCTAGCATTTGATCGTATCCTTTTGCCAGCTTTTCAATCACCGTGTTGGCGAGACTGCGTTGCGCGGCGGTTTCAATACGAGGTTTATCATCGCGCGCTTCGATGCGACCGACCGCAAGATTCTCCGTCGCCGTCAAATCATAGCGCACAAAATCCTGAAAAATGACGCCGATCTCGCGGTGCAAGTCATCGGGATCATATTCGCGCAGATCGTGGCCATCCAACAGAATACGTCCTTCGTTGGGATCATAAAGCCGCGCCAGCAATTTCACCAGTGTGGTTTTGCCGGCGCCGTTCTCGCCAACCAATGCCAGCTTCTCCCCTACTTTCAATGTGAAAGACAAATGCCGATTCGCCCAACGCTCCGAACCAGGATATTTGAAGCCAACATCTTCAAATATGAATCCCTCGCGAATGGGGCGCGGAAACGAGCGCGGTTGCTGCGGCCTGCGAATCTTGGGCTGCATATCAAAAAACTCAAACAGATCGCGAAGATACAACGCATCCTCCGCAACGCTGGTAAAACGGAACAACATGCTTTGCAGCAGACTGCGCAGCCGGCTGAACGAACCGGCGAGAAACGTCAAATCGCCGATGGAGAGTTGACCGCTCACCGTGCGCATGATGATGACCACATAAGCGCTATAATAGCCAACACTCGCAATTGCCGCCAAAATTCCTCCCCAGCCCGCGCGCCGGATCGACAGATCGCGATTGGCCAAATAATAGCGCGTGGACAAATCGCGATAACGCTCGCTCAAAAATCGTGCGAGACCGAAAATCTTCACTTCTTTGGCGGTGCGATCGCTGGCGCCGGTAAAGCGCAGGTAATCCAGCTCGCGGCGTTCGGGCGTCCAGCCATAAATAAGCGAGTAACTGCGGGCATTGAAATGCGCTTCGCCGATCACTGCCGGAATGAGCGTCACCGCCAGCAGCAAAATCAGCCACGGGTTGAAGACGACCAGCCCGGCTGCCAGCAATCCCATCGTGATGCTATCCTGCAATTGCTCCAGCACCTGCGACATCAACCCAATTCTGCCAGCCGTTTGCCGCCGCGCGCGCTCGAGCTTATCGTAAAACTCCGCGTCCTCGAAGCGATCCAAATCCAGCCGTGCCGCATGTTCCATCAAGCGCACTGAAGTTTGATTGGCAAACAGATCACCGAGCAAGCTCTCCAACAGCGCCAACGCCCGACCGGACAAATCCGAGAGCAAAACGATGCCGAACTCGATGGCAACGAATTTCCAAAGTTGCCGCAAATCCCCAGTACCACCAAGCTGCGCCAAACGCACGACTTCGTCGATAATCAGCTTGCCGACATACAACATGGCCGGCGAAATCGCAGCGCGGACAAATCGCAAGAGCAGGTTTGCCACCAACATCTTCGGGCTCGTCGCCCACAGCAGGCGAAAAAACTGCGGCAGGTTGCGCAACGCTTTAAAGCGATCAGTGAGAGTTAATGGAGGCTCGCCCCGCGGCCGATAACGACCGTTTTGCCGGAGGTTGCGCAAAAATGACCAAAGTGACATTTTATATTTTCAAAAAATAGCCGTTGCTGTTAAAAGCCCAGACCGGCTGTCTGGGTTACTTTGTAATCCTTACCTGCCAACTCGGCCCCGAGCTGACTCCATGAATTTTCGCAAAGCTATCCTGATTGATCGCAAATGAAATATTGAGCAAGCTGTTAATATAAAGTAGTGGTTGCCCGGCGGGTACATCCCCAAACGTGCGAACGTAAGGCATCTTGCCGGAATAAATCACGCGCCCCTCGTTTTTGATTTGCACTGAAACCATCGTGCCGTATTCCACACCCAGCTTTTTGAAAGTCGCCTCGTCAATATTCGTCCAGATATTGCCATATTGCGCGTCGAGAATGGGAATGTTTCCCCACACGGCGCCATTCTCAAAGCGAGGTTTTTCATAAGGAATGGCCACGACCTTCGGCTCAAGGCGCGGGCCCACCTGCTCGAAAGTGATGGCGCCGGAAGCGAGTCGCGCGCCGGTGTAGGCATACACATCGCGGCCATGAAAAGTATAAGATTTTTCCGAGCCGGCAAGCCGATTCACGTTCTCGTCGATTTGACGCAACTCGGCGATGCCCAGGTCTTCCGCGACGAACGTCAACGTGCCATTGTCCGGCGTAACAAAATAGTGGCCGGTTTTGGTTTTTGCTACGACGGATTTGCGGTCGGTGCCGACGCCGGGATCGACCACGGAAACGAATACCGTGCCGGATGGCCAGTACGGCGCGGTTTGTTTCAATTGATACGCCGCTTCCCAGATGTTATAAGCGGGAATTTCGTGCGTCACGTCGAAAATTTTAAGATTCGGATTTACGCCGAAGGCGACGCCCTTCATGCACGAGACCGCGCCGTCTTTCAGGCCAAAATCGGATTGAAAAACCAATGCGGCTTGCGGCCAGCATGGTGTCGTCATGAAGAACAAAAATGTGAGGGGTAAACTGAATAACTTTTTCATGGCGCTAATTCCTTATTGGTCGTATCAGCTTGCTGCGTTTTCGTCGAGTCCAAAAATTCACGCAAAACATTGATCAATCGCAGTCGCTGTTCTTGCTGATGCTCTAACGAAATTTCGTAGTACCAATTCTCATCCAGCTTGGTGGCGATGTTCGTCACGCTGGCAGGAGCCTGAGCGGCCTCCGGAATATAAACCATCATGAATTCTTTTTGGACAAGATAAGTTACGTCGCTCGCACAAATGACCTCCTGCAAGCCGAGCCGGTGAAAGGCGTGAATCACCTCCCGCAGTCGTAAGATAAGCTCGCGCCGTGTTCCAGTTGTATCCGCCTCATGAACCGGCTCGTACTCCGGAATGACACGTTTGCCGGTTGCTAAATCAGGAAACGGTGTAACCGCTATTTTTAATTTGGCTATCTCGATATATTCCAAATTGTCGCCTCCATAAAACGCCCAAATTTTAACCGAGTCTTCCGGCGCGCGTTGGCACGTTTGCAAATAGAGTCCCTCGTTGCGGCGCTTGATCTGATAATGAAAAAGCAAATCGGCTTCTCGGCTCTTGTCATATTGAGCATAAAATTCTTTTGCCTGCTGATGATAGTCTTTTTCTTCAGCGCAACCGAAAGAGGCCGCGAGCGCGATCAGCAGGCCGAATAAAACGTTTTTCTTGCAGAACGGCTTAGACACAAATCACCTTACACAAATTACGTTGATTTCGCCGATTTGGCTTTAACTCGTGCAATCAGCGCCAACCGTTGTTTATTTCGTCGTCTCGACGAGCCGATTGTATTTTTTCAGCACCTGCAGCAACAGCTTGTGTGGAATGGCGATCACCTTGTGATTTTCAATGCCGGTCATCGTTTCCGCCGCGATCATGGCGTTGATGATCGCTTCCTCGGTTGCTTGTATGGTAGCGGCGAAAAGCGGGTTCATCAAATCGTTCGGCAGCATGTCCAGCTTTACGACGCCCAAAGGCTTCGCAGCTTCCGGATTCGCGGTAGAAAACGCGATGAAAATATCCCCGGAGCCGTTTCCGGACGTGCTGCCATTTCTCGCGAGGCCCATCGACACGCGGCGCGCGAGGCGTTTCAATTGATGCGGCAACAACGGCGCATCGGTCGCCACCACGACGATAATCGAGCCGACGTCATCGCGTTGCAGGGCTTCGTCCGTCATCTCCAATCCAACCGGCACGCCAGCAATGCGCAGTTGCTGCCGGCCGCCATGATTACACTGCGCCAGTACGCCAACGACGTAGCCGCCGGATTTTTCATCCGACTTTCGTGATGATGTACCAATGCCGCCTTTGAAGCCGTGGCAGATCATGCCGGTGCCACCGCCAACATTGCCCTCTGCCACCGGCCCGGACTTCGCATTATCGAGCGCAGCAAAAACATGTTCGGGCTTGACGTGAAAGCCGTTGATGTCATTCAGCCAACCGTCATAAGTTTCGGCGACCACTGGCAGCGCCCACGGCTGAAACATTAGATCCTGTTTGATGCGCCACGCAATCACCGCATCGCGCACGACGCCGACACTGTGCGTGTTGGTGATCATGACCGGCCCTTCGAGTAATCCGGATTCTTCGACCCACGTGGTGCCGGTCATCTCGCCGTTGCCATTGAGCGAAAACCATCCGGCAAAAACCTGGTCTTTGGAATTTTTGCCGCGCGGTAAAATCGCGGTGACGCCGGTGCGGATTGGCTTCTGTGGATTGGCATCCGAAATCAACGTCGTGTGGCCGACTTCGAGGCCTTGTACATCCGTGATCGCATTGAGCGAGCCGGGGGTTCCATCAAAAGGAATTCCCAAATCACGGGCGCGAGGCCTGGTTTGCGCGAAAGCACTTTGAGACAGGATGAGCAGCAGAAGAAAGGCACGCAAAATCAAGCTGAGGCAATTTGTTTTCATCGTTTTTCTCCTGGCGAATTCCGCAACTAAAAATGCGTTTTAAAAAATTGCCCCACCGGATAGAAACAACGCAACGGATGAAAGATTTTTGGATAAACTTGAATGTTGTCCTTCTTTGCTTTATCGGCACATTTTTTATCCGTTGAGTTGTTTCCGTTGGGAAGTTTTGTGAAAATGGATCGTCGTTCTTCACGGTTGAAGCTTTTTCAACATCGCTACCGCATTGGTGTTTTTCGGATTCAGCTCCAAAGATTTTTTATAGTTTTCAATGGCAAGCTCCTTATCGCCGTTCATCATATAGGCTTCGCCCAAACTGTCGTAGGTGTTCGATGATTGCGGGTAGAGCTCGACATTCAATTTAAACGCGGCAATCGCGGCGGCATACTTTTTCTGTCCTAGCAGCTCGTAACCCAAATTGTTGATCCGGCCTTCTTCAACCGCAACGTTGTTTGGCTGCTCTTGCTTGATTTTTCGATACGCTTCCACCGCGACGTCGAAATGTCCGGCGAGCAAGTGATCATACGGAATCATGAAATCCTGCGAAAGGCGCGGCGCCAGCGAAGGGCTGCCTTGCGAGTTGATCTTTACCGTATCAATTTTTCCGTCGGGCTTTTTCAAAAAGCCGTATTGAATCGGCGCATCTTTGCGAATAAAAACATTTTCAGAAACAGGGAAAAGCTCGATCTTGGGTGATTGCGTCGGCTCGGCAAAAAGTTGACCGTTCTCTTTCGTGACGTTGAGAACGCGATCCGGATTGACCAAATAACGTCCGACATAATTATCCAGCAGGTTTGGATTCACCGAAACGATTTCATACGGCTCGAGCAAGTAATCTTCCCACTGATATTCTTTGGCGATACTGCGCAGAATTTCGTTCATAATCTGCCCGTTGTCGGAATTGACCATGACCACTGCACCGTAGCCTTTCGTTTTATGTGCCATCAACTGCGCACGGAAGCCCTCATCGGCGCCGCCGTGCTGGAAATAAATCGCTTTGCCCTTTTTGTCAATGAAGAAACCGAGCGCGACAAAATCTTCGATAAATGGCGTAAGCATTTTTTCCGTCATGGATTGCGAGAGAACTTTGTTGGATTTGCCCTGCAACGACAATTGCATCTCGATGGCGAATTTCGCCAAGTCGATGGGCGTCGTCCACAATCCGGCTGCGGCCATTTCCGGATAAATGTGTCGCTTCCCTTCCACCTCGCTGCCATCGCCGCGATAACCTGCGGCCGCGCGTTTCAGCCAATCCGGCGGCAGCGGTTGCTCATAGGTGCTGTTCGTCATTTCCAATGGCGCCAACACGGTTTCTTTGGCGATCTGCGGAAACGGCTTTTTCTCGATGTCCATCACTGTCAATTGCATGATAGTGGTGCCGCCGCCGGAGTAACGAAACCTCGTGCCAGGCGCCATGTCCACGCGCACCGCCGCTGTATTCGCCGGCTCGGCTCCATCCAACACTTGCGGCAATGCCGGCAACTTTTCGCCCGCCGCATATCCGGGAAAACCATGCACCGTGAGACCGGCAGTATGGCTGAGTAGATTGGCGAGCGTCACCTTCTTGTTCGCGGTAAACTCGTTATCCGGCAGTTTCCACGAAGTCAATTTGTTGTTGATGTTCTCATCGAGCGAGAGCTTCCCTTTCTCGACTTTATTCAACGCCACCATTGCCGCCACCGGTTTGCTGATCGATCCGGCTTGAAACAGGGTTTCCAAAGTAACCGGTGCTTTGGTCTCGGTATCTCTCAACCCATAAGCTTTTGACCAGGCGATTTTGAAGTTTTCGATAACGGCGATGCTGACACCAGGCACTTTGTAATGCTGCATCCGCTCTTGAAGCGTCCAGGTTGGATCACCTTTGACCAGAACCGCCGGCAGCAAGCCATTTTCAACGCGCTGAACCCGGGATTCCAGGGCAGCCTGCCCGAACAGTGCAGTTGCAATCAAAATGAGGCTCAAAGCCGGTTGCCAAATTCTCACTTTCATATTTTCTTCTCCGATGAACACTTCGTAACGCGGCAATTTGCCGCAACCCAATCAGTCAACCGCGAATGGGCGCTAATCAACGCGAATGAAAAATAAGCGCCCATTCGCGTAAATTAGCGGTTTGTTAAAAATCTTCGCGGGCATGTGCGAGATCCTTTCCAGAGTCGGCGCTTGGTATCAACATTATTTCGCTTGCGTCCGCAGCGCAATTTGCCCTTGCCGGGAATAGTTGATCGACCGTCCCAGGATCCGCGCTGCCTCTTGCGGCGCATGAAAACCAGTTGAATTCTCAGCCTCGACAAAATCCAGCAGAAACTGCGCGCGGCGCTGGAAATTTCTGGATGCAGCCAATTCAGCGTCGGCCTTATTGGCGGCGCGAGCCGATTT
>JBOHQZ010000227.1:0-8604 GCA_050732275.1 bacterium | reverse complement strand
CAGCGGCAGTAAAATCGAGAGCAGCGTGCCCACGGCGATAATGCCGATCGCCACCCAGCGTCCGGAGGGCGAATTGTCGCGCGTGTAGATCATGCTGCAAAATAGCATGCACAATGTCAAGCGCATCGCCCAGGTGGCGTAATTCGTGATATAAATCAGATAGCCAAAGATGAAAATGGTCCCGATTTTGACGAGGCCGGACTGAAAGAATCTCGTTGGCGCCGGGCGATTGCCCAGGCCACTCCCTTCCAAAGAATTCGTCACTTCCAACTCGGGCGGACTCGGCCATCCACGTTTTGGCCTAAAAATGAAATTCTTCATTCCGCACCTACGCCGAAGGGAAAGTACTGGTTAAAAAGAAAAAAGCAAAAAGAAAACAGCAAAATTAAAATGAACTGGACTTGCATTGTTGTTTACCTTTTGCTATTTGCTTTTTTCTTTTTGCCGTTTGCTTTACAAATAGCCCAAGCTCCGCAGCTCGGACTCGCGCTCGCGCCATTTTTCTTTGACCGCGACAAACAACTCAAGATAGACTGGCCGGCCCAGCAATTGTTCAAGCTCTTCACGCGCGAGCTTGCCAACCTGTTTCAACGCTTGCCCGCCTTTGCCGATCATGATGCCTTTCTGCGATTCGCGCTCGACGTAAATGATGGCGCGAATATAATCCTTGTGTCCCGGCCGCTCGACGAACTCCTCGATCTGCACGCTCGTCGAATACGGAATCTCTTCGCCGTAGCGCAAAAAGATTTTTTCGCGCACGATCTCGGCGGCAAGAAAACGCTCCGGGTGGCTGGTGATTTGGTCGGTGTCGTAGAAGGGTTCTTGCACCGGCAGATATTTTTCCACCACTCCGGCCAAACGCTCGATACCATCCTGCTGTAATGCCGAGATCGGGATAATCTCTTTGACATTGCGCTTGTCGCGAAACTGATCGATAACCGGCAGGAGATGATCTTTGGGAATCGTGTCAATTTTGTTGACGGCGATGATGATCGGCTTGTCAGTATCGGCAAGCCGATTGAGAATTGCAAGATCGGCCGGCTGCTGCGCGGCGACCGGCTCCACCATCATGATGTGGACGTTCGCATCTTTCATCGCTTGAAAAGCGGCGCGCACGAGCGCCTGCTGCAAACGATAATGCGCCTCCAAAATGCCGGGCGTATCGAAAAAAATCATCTGGCTGCCCGGCCGGTTCAAAATGCCGAGAATGCGCTTACGGGTGGTCTGCGGTTTGGGAGAGACGATCGATAATTTGAACTGCAAAAGCGCATTGAGCAGCGTCGATTTGCCGACGTTCGGTTGCCCGAGAATGGCAACGTATCCGGCTTTAAAAGGCGCGGCGCTGATCGGGCTTGGCGCCGACCCTTCCGCCCTCTCGAAATGGAAGGCAGGGCGATGGTTGGAATTTTCCGTTTGCGGCGAATGGTTGGCCGCATTTTCTGCAACTACAGAATCCGAAGTTTTTTCCGACTTCCCTTCAGCCAAATTTACCATGGCAGATGTCGAAACGGATGCCTCACGAGGTCCATCATCCGTTGGCTCCGAAAAGCTCGTGGAGGTCGGCTTATGTGGCTCAGGCGGAATCATCAGGTTTTCCACGAAATTCTCACTCACGGTTTCCCGGCTCTCCTTAATTTTGTCAGATAAGGAAAGTCGGGAGGTTTTTCCAGGATTGCGTTCGCCGGCTACGCCCGGAGGGATGAAAGTTCCGGAACTTACCGTCAATTTTCTATACCTTTAGATTGTACCTGCACTGAGCCGATTCGCCGAGAGATCAAAAAATTTTTTAACTTTTGCCAGGCCGCGGCTTTATTGCATGCGCTGCACGCAGCGAAACCCCACTTGCGTCGAGCGTGTCGTCGCTTCCAAAGTCCAGCGTTCGCTGACTGCTGCCGGTGCAACGGATTTTTTGAGTTGCCGCCATCCGCCTTTGAGAATCATCTTGGGCACGGCGTCCTCGTGAATGCCGTTGGCCGAAACCTTTACAACCAGACTCGAAGCCTCGTCATTCGTCCACTCCCAAACGTTGCCTTCCATATCGAAGCAACCGGACGGGCTGGCATTGTCGCGATAACTGCCGACACGATCCAGCACGTCAGCCTGTTTAATGGGGGGAACTCGCCTCTCCGCGCCCCACGGGAAACGGCGGCCATCAGCCGCGCCGGCCGCAAACTCCCATTCGGCTTCGGTCGGAAGATCTTTGCCCGCCCAGCCGGCGTAAGCCTTGGCTTCTTCCCAGGTAATGTTCGTAACAGGAAAATCTGCTTGCGTTTCCAAGTATTGATGATCCGGTCGAAAACGCGCATATTGCGCATTCGTAACTTCGTACTTGTCAATTCTGAACGGTGCGACTTTTATTAGCCGTCCTGGTTGATTCGGGTCAATCAAATCGCCGCCCTCGATCCGAATCATCTCGCCGGCATCCAAAACCGGGCTTTGGCGCGTGGCCGCCAAAAATAAAATCCATAGCATGCCACACGCGATGGTCGCCATCACCGTGACAAAAAGTGACTTTCTCAAGCTTCCTCCTTCCGTTGGAAGATTCGACTTCTCAATGAACGAAAATGTAACTGCATCGATAAAGCCTCGTTAATATGCTTTGGCAATCACGACTCGCTCTTTGGCCGCTGCGCCACATAGCAGGCATTTGCCTTCCGGCGCCAGCTCGACGCCGGTTTCAATACGCGGCAGGCAGCGAATCGTCGCTTTGGTTTCTTCTTGCAGACGGTCCTCACACTGGCGATTGCCGCACCAGTGCGTCCAGAAAAATCCGCCAGGCTCCTCGATTTCTTTTTTGAATTGTTCATAATCGTGGATCGCTTTCGAATAACGATCACGATAATCGCGCGCGCGGCTGAACATATCGGCTTGCATTTGCTCCAGCGTGCGGCGAATCTCCTCCGTCAAGCTCGTTTGCGGCACGACACGCTTCTCGCCGGTGTCGCGGCGCACGAGCACAGCGTTGTTGTTTTGCAAATCCTTCGGCCCCATTTCGATGCGCACCGGTACGCCGCGTTTCTCCCACTCGTTGAATTTCCATCCGGGACGATAGTTATCGCGGTCGTCCAGCTTGAAGCTGAATTTGCCTTTCCAGTCCGCTGCGATCTTATTGGCGCGCTCCAAAACCGCGGCTTGCTCGTCGGCGCCTTTCCAAATCGGCACGAGCGCAACTTCCAATGGCGCCAGCTTGGGCGGCACGACCAAGCCGTTGTCGTCGCTGTGGGTCATGATCAGCGCGCCGATCAACCGGGTCGAAACGCCCCAACTCGTGGCCCACACATATTCGAGCTTGCCTTGCTCGTCGAGATATTGGACGTCGAACGCTTTGGCAAAGTTTTGTCCGAGATTGTGCGAAGTGCCGGCTTGCAGGGCTTTGCGGTCCTGCATCATCGCTTCGATGCAATACGTCCGCAGCGCGCCGGCAAATTTTTCCTTCTCGGATTTGACGCCGGGAATCACCGGCACGGCCATGTAATTTTCGGCAAACGTGCGATAGACCTCCAGCATTTGCAAGGTCTCTTTTTCGGCCTCGTCGTAAGTCGCGTGGGCGGTGTGGCCTTCCTGCCAAAGAAATTCGGTGGTGCGCAAAAACAGGCGCGTGCGCATTTCCCAACGTACGATGTTCGCCCACTGATTGAGCAGAATCGGCAGGTCGCGGTACGATTGAATCCACTTTTTATACATCGACCAAATGATGGTCTCGGAAGTGGGGCGAATGTACAGCGGTTCTTCGAGCTTCTTGCCGCCGCCGTGCGTCACCACCGCGCATTCCGGCGCGAAGCCTGCAACGTGCTCGGCTTCTTTTTTCATGAAGCTTTCCGGAATGAATAGCGGAAAATAGGCGTTGACATGGCCGGTCTCTTTGAAAAGCCGATCCAGCACCGCCTGCATTTTTTCCCAAATCGCATAGCCATTGGGCCGAATGACCATGCAGCCTTTGACCGGCGCATAGTCGGCCAATTCCGCCGCGGCGATCACATCGGTGTACCAGCGCGAATAATCTTCCTGGCGCTTGGTAATCCCCCGATTTTCATTTTTATTTTTTGAAAGAGAATCGGGGCTGCTCGTGTTTTTGGCTTGTTCCGCTCCTGCAGCGCTTGCCTTTGCTCCTGCATTATTTGATTGTGCCATAGCGTCTTTTCCCATGGGCATAGCCCAAACAAAAAATATGGACACGAAGGGCCGACCATGCTGCCAAACAACCCAACTTACCGCACAGCCTCGGCTCAACTGTCCATCATTGTTACTGACGGTGCTCAAATGCCATTTCTAATTTTGCTGCCCTACTGGCTCATGAATAAGAAATATAGCACTCTTTGCTAACATTGTCAAGAAAATTGTCGGCTTCAGGATTTTATGGTGGGTGATTTGTTCACCATTAAACATATATCTTTCAACATTACCTCTTAGCTTTTTCGGCAAAGGTTTTTTCCTTGTTTGTTTGTGGTTCGTCCACCTCAGCGCGCGACGTCCGCGTTTGCCCATACCATCCGCGTTAAAAAAGAAAAAGCAGCGTGTCATACAAGCTCACGCTGCCGGCAGACTTTCGGGAAAGTGGGCGATACTGGAATTGAACCAGTGACCTCCAGTTTGTGATACTGGCGCTCTAACCAACTGAGCTAATCGCCCCGGTTTGGCGTAGTTGGAAAATAGCAAATCGCGCGCAAAAAGTCAAGGGGAAATTCGTACAACGGGCTGATCGGGGTGAAATAACACCGTCCGGACGCTTTGTCATACGCGATTCTGGCGAATTCTCAAAGTTTAGCGTCTGTACGGTTCACCTGTAAAGCATTACGAAAAGACTCAATCATGGTGAATCGCCGTTGCAGCAGCTATCCCGACACTTTCTTTTTGAGGTGGCAGCTTCTCTCGAGAAACAGTAGGGACAAATGGCGCCGGCCGCTCTACCGGCGGCAACCCGAGGATGGCGCGGGCGCGGTTCAAGGCGTCATCGATATTGCCGCACACGTTTTCCTCGCCGATTTTATCGAGAAAGCCAGATTGCCGCATGGCATAAAGCGGTTGGGTGTGGACGCCGGACAGCACTAAAACGGTGCCGTGTTTTTGCGCGTTTTTGAACTCCATTTCCAACGCCTGGAGGGCCGAGGCGTCGATAGCCAGCAAGTTGCGGATGCGCAAAATGAGAACTTTCGGCGGTTTTTCGAGCAGCCGCATGGAATCTTTAAATTGCTCGATGGCCCCAAAGAACAAAGCCCCGTAAATCTCGAAGACCTCGACACCGGCGGGCACAACCCGCTTGGAAATCGCGTTGGGGTCGTTTTCCAATTCATCATCATCTTGCCGGAGCTCTTTGGTGATGAAACTGGCCTGCGTGACGTTCGCCATGCGGCGCATGAATAAAAAGGCGGCGAGTACGACGCCGACTTCGATGGCGACGGTCAAATCGATCAGCACAGTGAGCAAAAACGTCGCGAGCAAAACGGCGACGTCGCTTTTCGGGCTGCGCAACAGCTTGACAAAGCTGTGCCATTCGCTCATATTATAAGCCACAAAAATGAGAATGGCTGCCAGCACGGGCATGGGAATCAGCGCGGCATATTGCCCGAAAAACAACATAATGAGCAGCAAAGTTATAGCATGGACGATGCCCGCAATCGGCGTGCGGCCGCCGTTTTTGATATTGGTGGCCGTGCGGGCAATCGCGCCGGTCGCCGGAATGCCGGCAAACATCGGCGAGAGAATGTTTCCCACACCCTGGGCGATCAGCTCCATGTTTGAGCGGTGACGGGTGCCGAGTATGCCGTCGGCAACCACGGCGGAGAGCAAAGATTCAATCGCCGCCAGCAGCGCAATCGTCACCGCCGGCGAAAACATTTGGGTGATCAAATTCCAGCTTATATTCGGCAGGTGCGGTGCCGGCAAGCTATTGGGTACGCTGCCGAAACGGCTGCTGATGGTGTCAACCGGCAACTTTAAAATCTGTACGACGGCGGTGACCGACAGGATCGCAATGAGCGAGCCGGGTATTCTGTGGGTGACACGCGGCCAGAGCACGATAATCGCCAGTGCCAATAAACCGGCGCCGAGGGCGTAGGGATTGAATGTGTTCAAATGCTCAGCGTATGCCGCCCATTTCTCAACGAAATCGGCGGGAACATTTTCCATTTGCAGGCCGAGGAAATCCCGCGTTTGTGAAGAGAAGATGATCAGCGCGATGCCGCTGGTGAACCCCACCGTGACCGGATAAGGAATGAATTTGAGCAGCGCCCCCATGTTGATATAGCCCATGATGATGAGCAGCACGCCGGCGATCAAAGTGGCAGTTGCCAAACCATCGTAGCCGTATTGTTGCACGATGCCGTAAACGATGACAATGAAGGCGCCGGTAGGGCCGCTAATCTGCGCGCGGCTGCCGCCCAACGCGGCGACCACCAATCCCGCCACGACCGCCGTGTAAAGACCCTGTTCCGGTTTTAAGCCGGAAGCAATGGCAAAGGCGATGGCCAGCGGCAGCGCCACGATGCCGACGATCACGCCGGCGATCAAATCCGCGGAAAATTGTTTTCTCGAATAACCTTCACGAAAAATGGAGATGAGCTTGGGTTCTAAAATTCTGTGCATACGGTTTTTTTCGAAATTGGTTTTGGCAAAATGCCGTCGCCGGCTTTCGGCAAGATGGAAAGCCTCGGGAGCTTAAAAAGCACGGGCGCGCCCACGGGACAACCCCATCGGACACTCAGGTTTTGCAAAAGTATATTGGCGTTTATCTGAGAGGAGAGGGATTCAGCGGCGGATGTCATAACGGCGGCACCGGCAAGGGCGAGCCATCCAACTAAAAGCTAACACGCGCATTCGAGCCCCACGTTATGGCAGTTTCAGTTAATTTCATCTTCGTATTATCCTTAAAAAATAAGCTTTGTCCTCTTTTGAATGTAGCTATCAACGAAATTCAAGTCAATAGAAATTTTTGTATTCTTTTCGCCGGCGCTTTCCGGCTTTGAACGAAACAGCGGAACCAAATAAATCGGCTCCGCTGCGTGCAACACTTTTGAATATACACGTTAAGCGCAAAAAACTACAGTCATTGCGAGGCGTCTTTTGCCGAAACAATCCCTCTGTTTTCAACGGACGGCTTCGCTGAGAAACACTCGCAATGACATTATAAAATAACCCAAAACGGGTATAGCAACAAAAACAAGCTATTCATGACGCCGCAACGACGGCGGGCTCGAGCCTCGGCATGGCGCCGCCGGCATTGAGATTGATCACGCCTTGCGGTTTTTTCGCCATGCTGACCGGGGTTGGCGCGTGGCCGTTTTGTGATTTGAGGTAGGCGTTGGGATCGTGGTGCAACGCCCCTTCCGGCAGCCAGTTCCACATTTCTCCCAGGTCATTTCGTAAACGGTCACCAAAGAACGGCGGCAGCTCGGTCGTCCCCTGCTCGAAATAGCTGCGGAACTGCGGGTCGGCGCCAAGCAGGTGGCGCACCTGCTTATGATACTTGATCCGGCCAAAGCCTTCCGACGATACGCCCCGCACCACATTCATCCAGCGCGGAATCGTATCGCCGATCGCTTTGTAGCGGTTGTAGATCGCGCGCCACGAAAATGTGTACGTGGTCAGATCCACGACGTAGTCGTAAAATTCCGGCCAGGAGTAATTCTTCGGCTTTACGTTCATGGCGTGATTGTTGTTCAAAAAGTGGAAGGGAAAGGGTATGACCCGGCCGACGCTCTGATATTCAAGATTGAGCGGTGCGGCCTGGCCAAACGCCGAGAGCAAAGAATAGCCGGGAAACGCGCCAGGCGCCATATCTATGAATCGTTTGGTTAGCTCGAAAGGTTCCGGCCCTTCGTCCACGTCGAGTCCGAGCACGAAGTTAGTTTGTATATAAGGAATGTACCGCAAAATCATATTGACGTGATCGGCGACCTGCCGGACTTTGTCCATGCCCTTCAGCGCGCCGCTTTTGGATTTGTTGCCGAGATCATACCACGACTCGATGCCGGGCAGGATGGCTTTGAAGCCGTTTCGCTTCAGGCGCTTGAGGTGCGGTTCCGCCAGCAGGGACAGGCTGCTCTCGGCAATGAAATCGATGCTGTTTGGAGGAATGGCGTCTTCGATCGCGTCCATGTAATCGTCGAACCGAACTCCAAAGTTCGGATCGTGCCAGCCGACGCGTGGCCGCGGAAACTTTTGCAAAAGAAAGCGCAAATCAGCCTTCATTACCTCGAAATCCAGCGGTTGATAAGGCACCGTCGCATCGATGCAAAAGCTGCAGGTGTATGGACATCCCAAGCTGCCGAGCATCGGAACGATTTTGATCAGGGGCGCTTTGCGGAGCGTCGGCTCGATGAATCTCCAGCGTTCGCGCACGCCGGGCAGCGTTATCGGTTGCTGGCCCGCCGCGAGGTAAACACCGGTAGGGCGGTGCGGGGAACAGTCTTGCAAGACGTCGCGGATCAAAGGCTTGTCAGTAAAACCCAGCACGTAGTCGAAGTATTTCTGGGCATCCTGCGGGTAGCAACGCGCGTGCGGGCCGCCAAGCACGGTTACGGCGCCTTTGGAGCGGAAGAGATTGCTCAACGCATACGAGAGCTGCGCCGCTTGCGAGAACGCGCCGATGAAAACGAGATCGACGTT
>JBOHQZ010000226.1:0-8620 GCA_050732275.1 bacterium | reverse complement strand
GCATCCATGTCGGTGGTATACGGCGTGCCGTCAATCACCATGGGATCGCTCCAGCCATTGCCCTTTTGATTGATCCACAGCGTCACCTCGCCGTGATCGACATAAATCAGATCGGTCACCCCGTCGCCGTCGAGGTCGCCAAGCAAAAGGCGGCGGGGATCATAGCCATACGGAAAACGCGGGCTGTTGCGCATGATGACGCGCTTGCCCCAATTGCCATAACCGAGATTGGGCCAGTATTCGACTTTGCCGTCGTGGACGAGCACGATATCCGTCAAACCGTCGCCGCACATATCGCTGCAGCGGACGCGCGGATCGGAGAAATTGACATTCGGAAAATCATCAAGGGCGCGGCGCTCCACAAAGCGGGTTTCGCTCCAGCCTTCTTTGGGATCATTGAAGAAGCACTCCATGCGATTGCCGGAGCGCATCGCGTCGGTAATGCCATCGCCGTCGAGATCCACGAGCTTGACTTCCGGGTCTGCCAGATTGAAACTGGGCGCTACTCTTTGACGCTTGAAGGAATGGTGATCCCAAGTTGGTTCGTTGGGATTAAATTTCATGGAATAGTAGCCCGGCAGGCCGTTGTCGGTGGCCATGAGATCGATGCGGCCATCGCCATCCGCATCGATCATTTGCACATTGGCATCGGCCAGCGAAATGCCCAACGGCACTTCCTTCATCTGCCGCGGCAGATCGAACTCGCCATTGCCCAAATTGCGCCAGTAACGCACCGTCCCGTTCATCTGCATGATATCCGGCAAGCCATTGCCGAAGAGATCGACAAGCTCATGATCAGAGGCGCCCAGCGATTTTGCCGGCAAATCACGGCCTCGCAGCGGAAAGAAATTGCGCTTCTCCAGCTCGAATTTGGAGTAGCCAAATTCCAGCGGCGGCAGTTCCTCGGTCAGGTCGCCATCATGACCAACGACTTTCACCTGGCTGAGCAGAGAGCTACCATTCAACGGCAGGCCGGATTGTAAGTGCTGCCATTCTGCGCGCGCGGCATCGCGCTGCGATTTCAGCGCTTCGTTTGTCGGGTCGGCTTCTAAAGCCGTGTCAAGCCTGGCGAGTTCTGCTTGAGCTTCTTTCGTTCTTTGATCGAGATAAATGAAGCGGGTGGTGCGGACGAGTCGATCTTGGTCCGCGTGGGTGTGGACTTCGATGTGAGTGCAACGTTTGCGTGTGCGTATTTCAAAGCCGGCGCGATAATCAGAGGAGGGATCGGGGCGATCTTCATAGTGAAAAGTAACCGAGATCAGAAAGCCAGTCTGTCCATTTTCAGTGGTGTAGTCAACATATTTAATGGCGCGCAAATACAGCTCATCCCAATGATGCGGCCCGTCCTGACCGGTATCGCGGTCGTATTCATAAATGAGGTGATTGCCAAAGACGTCCTGCGTGCGCGTCAGCTTCCAGGCGAAATTCTTCTTCCGCTTTACCGGATCAGCAACCGCCGCCGGGTCCTGCCAATCATCCGCAGCCTCGCCTGGCCGCGGCGTACCATAGAAACTGACCAAGCCATCTTTGCTCTGCACTTTCCAATAATTGTCGCCGCCGGTGTGATAATGATCAATGAGGGCAAACAACCCCTCGGTGCGCGGACGGTAGCGCGTGGCGCCGGCAGGCGCGCCTGCAACCGGAAACAGGTCTTCTGCACCGGAGAGAACAAAAGTGTCGCGACGTTCCAAGTCCTGAGCATAATCTCGATAGCGCGGAATACCTTTGGAGGTTTTACGCGTCACCCCCGGGATGCTCAAGCTCCAACCGAGTCCGAACGAACTATTGCCGTTGCCGGAACTGTAAACCAAGTTGATTTCCGGCTGCATGCCGTTGCGGCCCGCAGGTAAAGCGATGGGCACGGTGAAATTGCCGGTGCCCGTGAAGAGGTCAGGCGAAAACGTCTCGCCGATGCCCTTTTGCGCACCTCCCCCTTTGGGGAGGGAGATGATGGAGGTGGCTGATTTTTGGCTCATAGCTCTCAGCCTGGTTTGAAATACAAATTTGTGTTTACATCGCTTCCTTTACGTTCTTTGTTCGCGCTTCTATTGTTTGTGCTCTCTCCCGGTGTATGGTGTCTTCGAAACGATTGACAAAGAGCGCAAAAGCTTCCTGGTCGCTTAGATTTTTGTACTCACCGGTCCGGGCTTGAAAAAGAAATTTCTCTCGCCGCAACGATTCTTCAGCGAAATCATAATTCTTCCAGTGTTCGCGGAATTGAAAAAGCCTCTCCAGGGAAACCAGTATTGTGACCATCAAACTCAATACTGTTGGAAGTAAGGTCTGAAATACCGGAGGAAGGATTTCTGATATTTTGAGATTGATCACAACGGGTACGATGGCGGAAAGAATAATCGAAGTCGCGCTTACGGCATAATATCTGTTCTTGCTTTGCTTGCTCAACTTGAAATACAAATCGATTTTGTATTCCACCCTTTTTCCAAAGTATGTTTCAGGAGTGATAACTAGTAGAGTGATTCCAAATTAAAAACGCCACTTTCGTGCCTATTTATTGCTATGTTAATTAGGAATCGAACTACTAGTGAGGTGTTTTCTTTTTCCGCAGTCATAGGCTTTTGCCGCCAAAGTTGGACAAAATTCCGGCTTATTCTGTTTTGCCTTTACAAGACGTATAGAGAATCGCTTCCGAATGTATGTTTGGATTTCACCGTTTAGCCTGATTTGACGACTAAAATAACAACATTTTACGAATGAGCTTGTATTGTAACATTCACAGCCGTGGCAAGAAAGTTCCCAATGAGGTGACGGTAAGATAATATGCGCCGAGGAAAAAGTCAAGCACTTTTCAATTCCGGACATGGCTTGGTGAGTGAGATCACGGAATTGGTTGGCGAAACCCCAGCGCCTTCAGTTGCTTCATGAAAGCCGGCTCATTCCCAGACAAGTTCACGAGATAATTATGAAACTCCCGGCGCACCGGATAATCGCGGCGCAAACCGTCAAAGTAGCGGCCACGCTCTTCGGCGCGCATATTCAAACCAGCGCGCAAGCGGCGATCGTCGGCGGCAATATCATAGGCAGGTAGGATGGCGCTTTGCAAAATTTCTTCAATCGTTCTGCCTTCCGGCGGTAACGAGATAAGCGGTTGGCTCACCGGCGGCAGCGCGCTTTCGAGCCGCCACTGCGGCGCAGCGCCGAGAAATTCACACGCGGCGAGATAGATCTGGTGCGTGCCGTTCAGTTTTCCATCCAAAGAATAACCCGCAATGTGCGGCGTACCGATCTCCACCAAACGCACCAGCTCCACATCAATATCCGGCTCGTTTTCCCACACATCGAGAATGGCGGCATTAAGATGGCCTGAGCGCAGCACCGCTTTGAGCGCTGCGTTATCCACGACCGCGCCGCGGCTGGTGTTGATGAGCACACTGCCGCGTTTCATGGCGCGCAAACGCGTTGCATCAAATAAATGAAACGTGGCGTCCTCGCCCGCATGAGTTAACGGCGTGTGCAACGTAATCACGTCTGCTGCCATTAACTTGTCGAGCGGCAGATATTTGGGATCGTGTGTTTGCCGAGCTAGCGGCGGGTCGTTGAGCAGAACGCGCATGCCAAGCGCCGTTGCCATTGTCTCCACCCGGCTGCCGACGTGGCCCACGCCAACCACGCCAAGCGTCAATGGCGTGAGCGATATTCCATATTTCATGGCGTGATGAATCAAAGCCGCGGTGACGTATTCGGCGACGGAATTGGCATTGCTGCCGGCGGCGCTAGCGAATGCGATGCTTTGCTTTTCGAGATACGCGGTATCGACGTGATCTGTCCCGATTGTCGCCGTGCCGACGAAGCGAACGGCGGTATTCTGCAACAGCTTGGCATTGACGGGCGTGACGGAGCGCACGAGCATGATATTTGCATCCAACAAAGCCTTTCGCGATATGGCGCGTCCAGGCAACAAGCGGACATCGCCGAGATGAGAAAACGCCTCGTGAACGCAAGGAATGTTTTCGTCAGCAAGGATTTTGTGCATGTACAATCCAATATAGAAAATAAGGTAACTATTCAGCTTTGATTTTGGTAAGCGGATTGAGCGGATCAAGCGGATTTTAAAGTAACTTTTCTGGTGCAATTATCTGCTCTCAATCCGCTTACTTGATATAAAAATGAGGGCTGAATAGTTACGAAAAAAGTTTGATTTTCACCAATTTCAAATTATATTTCAAAACCTTTGCAATCAAGAAAAATCATCATGAGATTATTGCCAAAACATTTTTTGTTCATTGCCATCGCCGCGAGCCTCGTGGCACTGAACGCGCCGGCGGCGTGGTCGCAGCAACGACTCTATCAAATGCACCCGGCGAAAATCGACTCTCTGTTGCGCGTGACGAGCGCGGCTGAAGCCGATTTCCTGCAACGCCTGCTGATTTATTCCGGACGCGCCATCGGCACGCCGTATCGCTGGTTTCCGCTCGGCGAGGGCGCCAAAGGCAAATACGACCGCGATCCGCTCATCGATTTCACGCGCGTCGATTGTCTCACCTTTTGCGAGCAAACCCTGGCAATGACTTTGTCGCAAAACTCCGGCGAGATCTTTAAAATTTTGCAACGCTTGCGCTATCGCGACGGTGACATCGATATTCGCAATCGCAACCACTTTATGATGGCGGACTGGCTTCCCAACAATTCCTGGCTGGTGGAAGACGTGACCGCGGCCATCGGCGGCGAGCTGATGACGAGCATAACGAAAACCATCGACCGGGCCGCAGCGCTGCGCAAACTGCGCGTACCGGAAAAAGAGCTGTCCGCGGTGCCGCCACCGGAAGCCATTACGGTGCAATATATTCCGGAGGAAAATCTGCCAGCGATCAAAGCCAAATTGCAAGGCGGCGAGATCGGTTGCGTCGTGCAAAGCCGGCCGGGCATCATCGTGGCGCATCTTGGCTTCGTGCTGCGCGACAACGCCGGCGGTATTTTTTATCGCAATGCCTCGGCGCGCCCGGGCGTCAAACGTGTGGTCGACGAAGATTTCGACGATCTCGTGAAATTTCTGAAGCGCAATCCAAGCTGGGTGGGGATGATTTTTCTGCGCATACGGCCGGAGTTCATGAACAGGCCGGAAGTAACGGCGCGTTCGCTTCTCAAACCGGTTGAGGCAAACGGCATAAAATAAAACACGGTAACGCTTCAGATTGGGTAGAGAGCACTGTCATTCTGAAAGAATCTTGTTTCAACCTAGCGCTATGCTTGACAACAAAAAAGATGCTTCCAGCATGACACTTCTAGTAGTGCACAAATGATTGAAGGATTACCAAACCGCAAAAAAAGTCTGCTTGACATTGAGCTAATATTTTTTAAATTAATATTCGCACACGCAACGATTCCGTCTTTAGGAATGTCATTCAGAAGGAATCTTTAACCATCAAACACATTTCTTTGAAATGCAAAAAGATTCCCACCGAATGGCATTTTTATTTATGTCGATTTGGCTTTGGCCAATAGCGGTCGGTCTCAGCCAAATTGCGGCCGCAGAACGAACCACCGACGGCTACTTACGGCAGTCCGGCTTCGACGTTCTACACTACAATCTGAGCCTCAGCGTGTCGGACACTGACAACGTGATTCACGGCAAGGCCGTCATCACGGTTCGCCGCCTGGATTTGAGCGACAGCACGCTGACGCTGGATTTCACGAACATGACCATCACCGCAGCTCGAATTGGCGAAGCCGCGACGAAATTTTTTCCCAATGCCGGCCAGATCGAAATTTTCTTGCCGCCTCGTCTCGACACTTTAATTTTGACGATTCAATATTCAGGCGAGCCGAAGGACGGGCTTTATATTCGCCAAAATAAATTCCAGCGCCGCACGTTTTTTGCCGACAATTGGCCGGATCGCGCTCGGCATTGGTTTCCCGGCATCGATCATCCCGCCGACAAAGCCACGGTGGAATTTCATATCACCGCGCCGGAGCGCTACGCCGTTGTTGCCAATGGCCGTCTCGAGCAAGAGCGTCACAATCTCAACGGCACCCGAACATGGACTTGGCGCGCCAACGCGTCGATTCCGACTTACTGCATGGTCTTTGGCGCCGCGGAGTTTGCGGTTCTTCATCTCGGCGAAGCCGTAAACGTTCCGGTGAGTTATTACGTTTTTCCCGGTGATGCGGCGGTGGCCAAACAAAGTTTTGGCCGCACCGAACAAATCTTGCAATTCTTCTGCGAGAATATCGGACCGTATCCCTACGAAAAGCTGGCGCTGGTGCAATCGTCGACGCGCTTCGGTGGGATGGAAAATGCCAGCGCAATTTTTTTCGGCGAGGCAGCGTTGGGATCGCCGCGCACCGAGGGAACTTCGGCGCACGAGATCGCGCATCAGTGGTTCGGCGATTCGGTGACAGAAGCGGATTGGCATCATCTCTGGCTCAGCGAGGGTTTTGCCACTTATTTCGAAGCGTTGTTTTACGAGCACGCCGACGGCGAGGCGGCGTTTCGCGACGAGATGCGGCGCAATCGCGACAGCTATCTGAACTTTGCGCAAAAGAAGCTGACGCCGATTCTCGATACGACGGTCACAAATTATTTCGATCTGCTCAATGCCAACAATTACCCCAAAGCGGCATGGGTGCTGCACACGCTGCGGCATCTCATCGGCACCGAGAGCTTTTGGCAAGGCATCCGTGATTATTACAAGACCTACAGAGATGGCAATGCGTTGACTGATGACTTTCGCCGGATCGTGGAGCGCGTGAGCGGCCAAGAACTCGGCTGGTTTTTCAAGCAATGGCTGCGGCAGCCGGGGCATCCGGAGATCAAAATGGAATGGCGCTGGCTGCCAAAAGAAAAATCCGTCGAGCTGACGCTGCGCCAAATGCAAACGGGAACGTTTTTCCGCTTGCCACTGGAGATCGAGATAGTCAGCGCGGGCGAAAAAACGCGCCACACGGTGTGGATGGAAGAAACCGAAGTCCGGATCAAATTGCCGCACGGCGGAAAGCCGGAGCGAATCGTGCTCGATTCCGAAGAGAAGGTTTTGATGACGATCGTTCAATAAGGCGATTTGCTTATGTTGTTCGCAATTTTCGCCGCCCTGTTTCTGCAAATCGAGGCGCAGAAGATCATCATCGTCGTCGTGCTCATCGGGCTGGGCTTGCTCGCGCTCTTTTTCTTTTATAGTATCGCCGTGTTGTTGCTTTACTGGTTGATATGGCTTTTGCCGCTGGCAGCGCTCGGGGTTGGCATTTACGTCAGATCACAGGACGTTTTCACCGGCAACGTCGCCATCGGCATCGCGCTGGTGTGGGCGGTAATTTGGTACCTGCTGGCGTTCAGCAAAAAGCCGAATTGGCTGCGCCGCATTCTTGATTCTTTGAATCGGTCGCTGCCGTGAATCTGAAGCGTAAAGCGTGAAGGCGTAAAACGTAAGACGTAAAGAGTTACGGTTTACGCATTACGCTTTATCTACAAGGGTAGGTCCAAATTTTCGGTGGAGGAGCTCATGCAGCTCATCGGTCACATCAATGAAGACCAGGTGATGGCGCTGTATCTCGGCGAGCTGTCCAACGACGAGGAGCAGCGCATGCACCACCACGTTTCCGATTGCCCGGGCTGCAACCGCGAGTTCTCGCTATACCACGAGATTCTCTCCGGTGTGGAGACGCTCGTCAAGCAGATGGGCGGCAGCCGGGCGCAATTGCTCCGCGTCGCGATCAAAAATAAAATGCGCGAAAAACAAATTTATTATGACTTCATGCAGCACCCGCTGACGGGGCCGATGATGGCCGCGGTCACCGCACGCGGCGTGTGCATGATTCAGTTCACCGACAAGACGCCCTTCGAGATCGAAGAGGCGCTGCGCGCCCTGCAACCGGAGGCCTGGATCAAGCGCGATCAACTGCTCACCGCGGCGATCAGGGAAGAGTTGCAATTGTATTTGCAGCGCAAGCTCAGCCGCTTCACTATTCCGATTGATTGGCGGTTTGTGACCAGCGAGTTTCAGCGCCAGGTTTTGCAACTGACAAGCCGGATTCCTTACGGCCAGGTTTATACGTATGGCGAGCTGGCGAAAAAAATCGGCAAATCCAAGGCGGCGCAAGCCGTCGGCCAAGCTCTCGGCGCGAATCCGATTCCTCTCGTCATTCCGTGCCATCGCGTGCTGGCGAGTAGCGGCAAGCTCGGCGGCTTCTCCGGCCGGGCGGGAGAGGATGGCTTGAATCTCAAACGCCGCTTGCTGCAGCTCGAGGGCGTGCGTTGGCCCGGCAAAGACAAACAACTCATCACGCGACAAATGGAGCTATTTATTGATTGGATCGGTTAAATATCTTGGAGTAATGGATTGCCGGAGCGCTGGATTATTGGAATAATAGAATACAGCAACACCCCGGTAATCCATCACTCCAATTCTGCAATACTCCAACTTCCTCTATTTCATCCCATCCTCTAACAACCGTTCGACAATCTTCACTGCGTTCACGCCTTCGGCATCGGCGTTGAAGTTGGTCACGATGCGATGGCGCAACACCGGCCTGGCGACGGAACGCACGTCGTCGATATCCGGCGTGGGCCGGCCGTCGAGAATGGCGCGCGTTTTGGCGCCGAGAATGAGATACTGCGAAGCACGCGGTCCGGCGCCCCAACTGATCCAGTCTTTAATAAATTGCGGCG
>JBOHQZ010000225.1:0-8653 GCA_050732275.1 bacterium | reverse complement strand
AGCCCTATGCCTTCAGGCTGGGGCGGCATGCGATCAAATATGTCCGAGTGCATCCACAATTTTCATGCGGGCGGCGCGTATGGCGGGGACCAAAGTTGAAATCACCGCGGTGGTCATCATCAGGCCAAACACCACCATCACCAGCCACGCTTCGATGCGGATGCCGAGGCGATAACCGCGGTCCCATCCCGGCGGCGGGGGCATCATGATATCGCTGCGATTGATCCACCAGCTCAAGGCGCCGGCGACAAGCAGGCCAATGGCAGCGCCGAGCAAGCCGAGTACCAGCCCTTCATACAAAAACATCTGCACCAGCTTGCGGCGCGAGGTGCCCATTGCCATCAGCGTGCCGATCTCCTGCACGCGCTCGGAGATGCTCATAATGATGGTGTTCGCCGTGCTGCCGAGCACGATGACGAAAATCACGAACACCAAAAATCCGAAGATGGCATTATACAGCCCCACCACGCTGCGATAATACGGCGCCATTTCCAGCCACGTTTTCACCACGACCGGAAAGCCGGCTTGATCGTATTGCGCCTGCAATTCCTGCCGCACCAGCTCGGTCATTTCCGTGTGGCCGAGCAGGAGCACGAGATTGCGCACGTTGTTGGTGTTGGCCAGCCGCTGGGCCGTCACATTGCGAACTTTTAAAAAGCGCTTGTCAATGTCGCTGATGCCCGTCGTGAATATGCCCTTGACCAAAACGTCAATGGCATTGAGCGCGCCGTCCGCGGTCGTGCTCATCAAGGTCAGATAATCACCCTCTTTCGCATTCAGACTTTTGGCGAGACCGGCGCCGAGCACAACTTCGTCCTCGGCGCTATTGCTCAACGCTAATATGCTCTCCGGCCTGCCGAAGAGACCCATCATCTGCGCTTCTTGCTCGGGATCGAGGCCTTGCCCGACAAAGACCGCGGATTTGTCGCCGTTGGAAATCAAGCCGGTGAAATCGATGCGTGGGGTGGCGAGATTGACCTCCATATTGAAGAGCGCGAGGCCGCGAATCGTTTGCAAGCTATCGAGGCCAAGCTCGAGATTTTTTTCTTCCTCGCGATTGAAATAATCCTTGTGGTAAATTTGCAGATGTCCGGTCTGGCTGTGAATGGTGCTCTCGCGCAATCCCCAATATGTATAGAGCATGTACCCACCCGCCAGGATCAACGCCGAAGCGCCGAAAAGCATGACCAGTAGCGAGATGAGCGTACGGCGCTTGTTGCGAAAAACGTTGCGGACTGCGAGTTTGATGAACTTAAGCATGAGCCACCTCCGGAAAGGATTTTCCATTCTCATTATTGATCCGGCCATCGTGTAAATGCACGACCCGGGCGGCGGCTTGCATGATGCGAGCGTCGTGCGTGGAAAAGATGAACGTCACATTTTGCTCCTGATTCAACCGGCGCATGAGCGCGATGATTTCTCCGGCGGTTACTGAGTCCAAATTTGCAGTTGGCTCGTCGGCGAGCACCACGCGTGGCTCACCAACCAAGGCGCGGGCTATGGCCACGCGTTGGCGCTCACCGCCAGAAAGCTCATTGGGCTTATGCTTGGCGCGATCGGCAAGGCCGACCCGTTCCAGCGCTTGCCCGACGCGCCGTTTTCTCTCCGGCGCGGAAAAATGCTGCAGCAGCAACGGATACTCGACGTTTTCATAAGCGTTCAACACCGGGATGAGATTGAAGGCCTGAAAGATGAAGCCCAGTTTCTCGCGGCGCGTGGCAGCGAGCGCCGGCAACGAAATTTCCGTGATGTCCTCTTCTTCAAAAATAATTCTTCCGGCGGTAGGCTTGTCAATGCAACCGATCAAATTCAACGCCGAGGTTTTGCCGGAGCCGGAAGGGCCGGCGATGGCGACAAACTCGCCGGGCGCAATGACCAGCGAAATGCCGCGCAGCGCCGGCACCTCGGCTTTGCCAAGACGGTAGGTTTTTTGAACCTCGTGAAGCTCTACGACTGGGCGCATGATGATTCCTCTTTATGTTAGTACAGACTTCCAGTCCAATGCTACTAGCTTTCTGGAAATGGCAAAATCAAGAATGAAAAGCGCACACAAAGACCCCGCAGGGCGGAACAAAGGTTCGCAAAAACATTTTTGCAAGATGATTGTGGCAAAATAATTAAAAAGCTTTTAAATCATCTTGCCATAATTATCTTGCGAGGCATTGTACTTCGATTTATCTTTGTAGGTTCTCCGAGCCTTCACCTGTCGCGTGAATTTTTGGCTTTTCTTAAAAAATTAGTGACATTGGATTTCCAGTCTGCAAACGACGGCAAGCTGGAAGCTTGCGCTACAAAATCTTCATTGAATAGTTACTTTACTTTTTCAACTCTTCCGCTGCGCGCGTGGCAAGGGGATGTTCGGGCCATAAATTTGCCGCTTGCCCCCACATCGTTTTCGCTTCGTCGAGCCGGCCCTCCTGCTTCAATGTCGAGCCGTAGAAATAGTAGGTCTGCACGCGATCGCTTTTTTCCAGATTTGCAGAATCTGCATGCGCGACAATAAAGGCAAAATCACGCAAGGCAAAGGGCCGGCGATTGAGAAAATCAGGCAGTTTGACGCTGTTCATGCCGCGCACCATGCGCACGCGCAAATTGGTGGAATCCAGCATTACGGCTTTATCCAGCTTGCCGATGCCTTCGTTGACGTATTTCATTTTGTTCCACGGCAGAAAGGCGTCGCGGCCCTGCATGGTGACGGCGCTGCCGTAAAAGGCCATGGCGACGGTGTGGCGATTGTTGAGCTGCAAGAGGCGATCGAGAAAATCAACCGCTTTGTCCACCGCCTTTTCGTCGCCCTCGCCGCCGCGGTTGTGATAATAAATGCCGAGTTTGAGCAGCGCTTCTTGATCGTTGGGATTGGCGGCCAGGCGCGTCTCGTACTCTTTGAGCTGTTGTCCGTTGAGTTGGGCCAGCGCCGGAAAAGCCAGAAAGAAAAGCGCCAGCATCAGCATAAGCTTGTTCATTTTGATCCTCCGTTAAATTTCGTTCAAAGTAAAATCAGCCCGATACTTCCATCGACGCAAAAACCTTTGCCGTTTCGACTTGAATGGAACGAGAACGTTGCGTGAATTTCCTGCGATACGAACGAACCCAAATCGACAAAAGCGGCACGCCAACCGCAGTCGGCCACAACCAACGCACCAGCGGCGGCAGGAAACTGAAATTCACCACCGAGAAAGCGGAGACGGCAGCGATGTAAGAAGCCACCATGCCGCTCATGTGATCGAGAAACCAGGCGTATTTCTCTTTGGGCGGCCGCAAAAATTTATATAAATCTTCTCCCGCGGCCAGCGCGCCGAGAATGCCGAAGATGATCAGAACCGGATTCAGGCGAACGTTTCCCGTGCTCACATCCAAGCTTCCCCGCACGATCATATAAGCGCTGGCCGACAGCGTGATGAGCGCCACCGTCCAATCGAGTGCCGAGGCTTTTTGCCCCTTGTCCGGACGCTTGCGCCAGAGCACGCGATAGCCGCTGAAAGACAAATAAAAACTGAAGACGGCGATGAGCAGCAGGAAAATATTGGGACGATACGCGGCGACGACAAGCGCTGTGATTGTCCCGACTGTCATGCCCCAGAAGTAAACTTTTCCCCAACGCCGATGCGTTGTTCCGCCTTTTTGCGTTGCCAGCGCCATCGGGGCGACGAAGAAAGCGGTGAATCCCGCCATGATGTGAATCCATCGCAAAATGCCAATCGTTGTTTCGAGCATGATGGTTCCTCCGTTACGAAGAGTTCGATGCAAATGCCTTTTGTTGTTACGCTGAAAATATACGCAGGCGAGGCGGGAAAGATAAGCTCGAGCCGACGAATGGTCGATTGGGTGGGATGAATGGCAGATTGGGCGGATGGATGACAGGCAGCCGGTACCGGCAAAATTTTTCTGCCATGTTTACGCGAACTGTGGTCATGATGGTATAAATGAACAATAAGCTTAACGCGGATGGTTACAAGCGTGAAGGGAAGGGTGGCGGTTTCGCGAAAAGTGTGAAGGGCTTCAGGGAATGGAGCAAAATTCCTCAACGCGCACGGCCTAGCGAGGCGACTTGAGGGGTATAACCTGCCGAGAACGGACTCTCCTTATTTTATCTTCGGATTTCAGCAACACCGGTTATGATTGGCAAAAGCTGTTTTTGCCATGACCACACCTTATGGCTGATGAGGTGGAAAATCGAGAAATTCTTTTGTGGCGCTCGACCCACCTCTAGAAATCTTTCCCTTTGTAAGACGACCATGTCTAGAGTGGGGCCGCGCAACAATTGATCTGCAGGCTGTTATTTTAATCCATTACAGTTTTAATTTTTTGGAGGAAAGTTATGCGTCGTCATAACGATTCTGCCTTTTACAGGATCCGAACATCATTGATGAGCGGTTGTGCGGCTTCGAGCATGCTAATGGGTCTACTCTTAGCACTACCGCTTTACGCGCAATCGCCGCCGGACGCTCCGAGCGGCCTATCGGCATCGGCGGTGAGCACAAGTCAAATCGATCTGACATGGACGGATAATTCCGGTGATGAAGATGGTTTTAAGATCGAGCGCGCCACCAGTTCAGGTGGTCCTTATAGCGAAATCGCTGATGTTGGCGCGGACATGACCGGCTACTCGGACAACACCGGCCTGTCCGCCAACACGCAGTATTTTTATGAAATACGCGCCTACAATGCCAACGGCAATTCGAGTTATTCCAACGAAGCGAACGCGACGACGCATCCGAATGCGCCGGCGGCGCCGGGCAGCTTGACGGCGACGGCCATGAGCAGCAGCCAAATCGATCTCGCGTGGACGGACAATTCCGATGGTGACGATCAGGAAGATGGTTTTAAGATCGAACGCAAAACCGGTGCCGGCGGGACCTACGCCGAAATTGCCTCTGTTGGCGCGGATGAAACCACTTATTCGGACAATACCGGTCTCAGTGAAAATACGGTTTATTATTATCGCGTGTTGGCGCACAACACGACCGGCAATTCGGCGTATTCCAACGAAGCGAACGCGACACCGCCGCTGGCGCCGCCGGCTGGCTTAACGACGACAACCACCAGCAACACCAGCATTGATTTGGCATGGACTGACAATTCGAGCACGGAAGATGGCTACAAAATTGAGCTTTCGACAGTTGGCGTTTCAGGCCCATTTACACAAATCGCGACGGCCAGCGCCGATGCAGAATCTTATTCGAGCATGGGACTGAACTCGGATACGCCATACTATTTTCGGGTGCGCGCTTTTCAGGGCACGAGCCACTCGGATTACTCGAATGTGTCGGAGGCCACGACGTTTCCCGATCCACCGGCAGCGCCGAACAGCTTGACGGCGACGGCGGCAAGCAACACGCAAATCAATCTCACGTGGGCGGACAATGCGAGCAACGAGGAGGGTTTTAAGATCGAACGCAAGCTCACTGCCGGCGTGACGTTTAACCAGATTGCCACGGTTGGCGCCGGAGTGACGAATTATTCCGACACCGGTTTGAGCTCCACCACGAGCTATACGTATCGGGTGCGCGCTCATAACGACGGCGGCCATTCGGCTTATTCCAGTCAGGTGAGCGTCACGACGCTGCCTGATCCGCCGCCGGCGCCGAGCGGCTTGACGGCGACGACGGTGAGCAACAGCCGGATCGATCTCGCGTGGACTGACAACGCGACGACCGAAACCGGTTTTAAGATCGAACGCAAAATCGGCGCCGGTGGCACATATACTCAAATTGACACCGTCGGCGCGAATGTGACCAGCTATGCGAGCACTGGATTGACGGGAAGCACAGCGTATTACTATCGCGTGCGTGCTTATAATGTGAGCGGCAATTCGGCTTATTCCGATGGAGCCAATGCCACGACGCAACAGGATGCGCCTGCGGCGCCGAGCGGTCTTGCGGCAACGGCGATCAGCAACGAGCGCATCGATCTCACGTGGACGGATAATTCGGGCAACGAAGACGGTTTTAAAATTGAAATCAAAGCCGGCGCGAGCGGCACCTATACGCAGATAACGAGCGTCGCCGCCAATGTAACGAGTTATTCGAGCACGGGTCTGGAGGCGGCCACCGAATATTTTTTTCGGGTGCGCGGTTTCAACGGCACCGGCAATTCGGCTTATTCCAATGAAGACAGCGCGACGACGCTGCCGGATCCGCCCGCTGCGCCCGGCAGTTTGTCGGCAACCGCAGTGAGCCAAAACCAAATCAATCTCACGTGGACGGACAACGCGAACAACGAGAACGGCTTTAAGATCGAAAGCAAGCTTTCTGCTGCTGCGACATACAATGAAATTGCGACAGTCGGCGCCAATGTGACGAGCTACTCGAATACCGGCTTGAGCGGCAGCACCGAATACATGTATCGCGTGCGCGCTCATAACGCGGGCGGCAACTCGGCTTACTCCAATGTAGCGACTGCCACGACGCTGCCTGATGCGCCGGCGGCGCCGAGCAATTTGACGGCAATAACGGCAAGCAATACGCAGATCAATCTGAGTTGGACGGACAATTCAAATTATGAGAACGGTTTTACGGTTGAGCTCAAAACTGCGAGCGACAGCTTCTATGTTGAGATTGACTCGGTCGGTGCCAATGTGACCGGCTACCAAAGCATGGGGCTGAATCCGAACACGCCATATTTTTATCGCGTGCGCGCTTTCAACGTTACCGGCAACTCAGCTTATTCCAACGTTGCTGATGCGACGACGAATCCGGAACCGCCGGTCGCGCCCAGCGGTTTGACGGCAACGGCGGTGAGCAACACGCAGATTAATCTGACGTGGACGGATCATGCGAGCAACGAAGACGGCTTCAAGATCGAGCGCAAACTCACTTCTGCGGCTGTGTTTGCTGAGATTGCGACGGTCGGCGCGAACGCAACGAGTTATTCGAGCACAGGCTTGACCGGCAGCGCCTCTTATACTTATCGCGTTCGCGCGTTCAACGCGACCGGTAATTCGTCGTATTCCAACGAGGCCAGCGCCACAACATTGGTCAATCCGCCGAATGCACCCAGCAGCCTAGCGGCGACGACGGTGAGCACCAGCCAGATCAATCTCACCTGGACGGATAATGCGAATGATGAAGACGGGTTCAAGATCGAACGCCGGGCCGCCGGCGATACGATGTATGCGCAGATTGCGAGTGTCGGCGCCGGCGTGACCAATTATTCCAGCACCGGCTTGGCGGCAAACACGCAATATTTTTATCGCGTGCGCGCGTTCAAGTCTACCAGCCATTCGGCTTATTCCAACGAGGCGGATGCGACCACGTTTCCGAATGCGCCCACGGCGCCAAGCAATTTGCTGGCCACCGCCGTCAGCTCCAGTCAGATCGATCTGATATGGGCGGACAACGCTAATAATGAAATCGGCTTCCGCATCGAGCGCAAAACCGGCGCGGCGGGTACGTATGCTGAGATCGATACGGTCGCGGCGGGCGTCACGAGCTACTCCAGCACCGGCTTGAGCGCAGCCACGCCATATTTTTATCGCGTGCGCGCTCACAACGCCGGCGGCGCTTCGGCTTATTCCAGCGAAGCTGGCGCGACGACGGCGCCGAATCCGCCAACTGCACCCAGCGGTTTGACGGCAACGACGGTGAGCCATTCTCAGATTAATCTTGAATGGAACGATGACGCGTCCAGCGAAAACGGTTTTATCATCGAGCGCAAAACCGGCGCGGGCGGCACGTATGCCGTCATTGATTCGGCCAGCGCGAATGACACGACGTATGCGAGCACCGGCTTGAGCGGCAGCACCGGGTATTACTATCGTGTGCGTGCTTACAATGCCGGCGGCAATTCGCCCTATTCTAACGAGGCGAATGCCACAACGTTGCCGGATCCGCCGGCAGCACCGGGCAGCTTGACGGCGGCAGCGGTGAGCAGCAGCCGCATCGATCTCGCATGGAGTGACAATTCCAGCGATGAAGATGGTTTTAAAATCTGGCTCAAAACCGCGGCAGACAGCACGTATGCGCAAATTGCAACGGCCGCTGCCAACGCGACGAGCTACTCGAGCACAGGCTTGAACCCCAGCACTATTTATTTCTATAAAGTGAGCGCTTACAACGCCAACGGCAGCACGTTCTCGAATGTGGCGAGCGACACGACGCTGCCCGACCTGCCGATGGCGCCGAGCGGCTTGGCGGCGACGCCGGTGAGCCATGCCAAAATCAATCTCACGTGGGCGGATAACTCGAGCAACGAAACCGGTTTTAAGATCGAACGCAAGCTCACCTCGGCGGCCACCTTTGCAGAAATTGCCACGGTCGGCGCGAATGTGACGAGCTTTGCGAGCACCGGCTTGAACGCGAACACGTCTTACACCTATCGCGTGCGCGCTCACAATGCGAGCGGCAATTCCGCCTATTCCAACACAGCGAGCGCGACGACACTGGTTACGCCGCCGGCGGCGCCGAGCGGCTTGATCGCCACGGCGATGAGCAGCAGCCAGATCGATCTCGCGTGGACGGATAATGCGAGCAACGAGGATGGCTTCAAGCTCGAGCGCAAAGCCGCCGGCGATACAGCGTTCACGGAAATTGTCTCGCTGGGCGCCAACGTGACGAGTTATTCCAATTCGGGTCTGGCCGCGGGCACGGTGTATTTTTATCGGTTGCGCGCGCATAGAGCGGGCAACAGTTTTTCGGGTTACTCGAATGTGGCA
>JBOHQZ010000224.1:0-8655 GCA_050732275.1 bacterium | reverse complement strand
CTTCGACTGCCGCTTGACTGCCCATCGTGTTGGCATCGCCGATTTGCATGACGGTCAAAAACAGATTCTCCGGTGAGCGAATTTGCAGCGTGTGATCGCTGAGCAAATAACTCGCAATCTCCTCGAAAGCGCCGCTGTAACTCACCGGCGAGCCGTCCGCCCAAACCCACTCGTAACCCGGCCCGCCGAATTTGTGTAACGTCGCATTTTGCGGCAACAGCGACGTCAAAAACATCTGCCCGTGTGCGCGGTCGAGGCGATTGGCCACTTTAACGGTTTTCGCGCTGCTCGTCCAATGCCCGCTGCCGGCTGCGTTCCACGCCCCTCCCACCGCTTCGATATCCACGGGCGTGTGAATGACGAAATATTTTTCCTGCGCGGACACGACGCGATCCATGATCAACACGAACTCGTGGTTTATCGTGCCGCGCAAATAAACCAAGGCGCGACGCGCCAGGCTGGCTTTGGCGCCGCCTTTGTAGCTGCGGGTGTAATTGTAATTGATGTAATCATACAAACCCTGGCGATATTCACGCGCTTCAACCGTGCCGATGTGCGTGTTGGCGCCGAGGGCAAAATCCGCCGGCGTATCTGCCTCATCGCTGATATTGCCCATTTCCAGCGCCAGCTCATGATCCGGCCCCAATCCCAACACGTTATTTTGCGCCATGCCCTTGCCTTGATCCGCACGCGGCACGCCTTCAACTGCATTCTTGGTATTGACGGCGCTAATCACCAGCGGGCCAAACCGGTACAAATTGAACGCGCCGGATTCCTCTTCATTGTGGCCGTTCTGATACCAATATTGTTGGCCGAAAAACTGAATGAGCGTGGCGTCGTTGTAGCCATGATCCGAGCGCATCACGTGCATTTGGCCGAGACGAAAGCTCAACGGAATCCCCACTTCGTCGGGCGACTTTTTCAGCACATGCTTGGTGCCGAAAACAAATTTGTAGAAGAAATCGTGAATATGCGGGTCATAGTAATTGTAATCGTTGACTTCGACGCCGTAGGGGCTTCTCTCACAATACCAGGCCGCGAAGGCGGCGAGATTGGGATCGGCGGTAACGAGCATTGCCGCCATTATGTTCATCACTGCCGAAGTGAGGGGACTTATCCTATCCATCACGGTGCTGGTATTTTGTTGGCTAAAATAATATTCCCCGTTATAAGGCATGGGCATCATGCTGTAGTAAATATAATACGGCGCATCATGAATCCAGGGGTTGGAAGCAAAAAAATTTTCGCCCAAGGCGCTGCCTGCCGCCGCGGCGAGCAGCAGGATGCCGGTATATCCATCCATCGCATAAGAATCGCCTTCTACCCAATCACTGGACCCCTCGAACAGCTTTGCCGCGACGCCGAGCTGTCGCAAGATAAAAACATCTTGAAATGAATTCATCATTTGCTTCGCCGAGGCGATATACGATGCGCCGAGATCGTTATCGCCGTAAAAGCACAAAGCTGCTGCATAAATGTGAACGTTGGCGGCGTAGTGGTTTTCCAATTTGACCTTTTCGGAATTATAGCGATTGTTCCACATTTTGATCAAGCGATCAGCCATCAGGCGCCGTTGCTCGAGAGTTGACAGATCGTGCGTCCAATCATAAACCACTTGCAGCGCCAGGCTTCCCAGCCCTCCATCTCCAGTCGTAAGAATCTTCGCGCCGTGATGCGCCTCATTCCAAGAATCCGGCAGGTTTTGCGCGAGATGCAGACCCAGCTCCAGAGCCTTTTGCCCGTACTCTTTTTTGGTGTGCTGCGCCGTTACGCCGCTGATGCTGGCCGGATCGACCTGATAAAGCAGGGCGAATGAGCGCACCACGCCAAAAATCACGTTCCATTCCGCAAGAGCGCCGGAGCCGGCCGGCGTGTTGTACAGCTTGTCGAGATCGTTGATAAAATTTTGAAAATCGATTTTATAGTAGGTGTTGATTCGGGACCGCATTGCAGCAACACCCCCGGCAGTGACGAAGAGACGCGGATGCACGCCTTTGGCAATGGGCGAATCAGGTTTGGGAGTAAATGTCTGCGCGCGCAAATCGGTAATCAGCAGCAGCGCCAGAAAAAGCGGCAGTGTTTTTTTCATCTGATGCTTTCAGTTACACAAAATTCGTATGAAATTCAATTTTGTAAAAAGTCGCAGGCTGCACACAGCGGCGAAAGCCAACTTATCTTTTATATGCCAAAGCTGTGCCAAATGCGGAATCTACCGGAATTCGAAATATAGAAAAGGGTTGCATATTATCGGTGCAATTAGTCAACAATGGGAACGGCTGCATATTCCGGTCAACAGTGCCGGTATCTCTTTCGCCAAGCCGCTGGCAGACAACATTCGCGTCAATATCGTCTTGCCGGGCGGCGTGATGACGCTGATGTGAGAAAACATGGGGTTTTGGCAGGATATGAAAGCGCAAACCGGCAGCACCGAGGCAAGCTGGCAGGGGCTATCTCAAGACGTACCGCTCAAAAGATTCGCAAAACCGGAGGAGATCGCCGCGGCGATTCTCTATCTGGCGTCGGACGAGAGCGCTTACGTGACGGCAGTAGAGCTGGTGATTGACGGAGGATATACGGCTTGACAAAGGAGTAAAGGAGCGCAGACATTTTTGTCCCTAAGCCTATTGGGAGTCATCGCAGAGGCCTAGAAATTTCCAATTCGATTTCATGCTGCCAACAAGCCGTGCTTACCCTCAAGGCGTTATCGCATGTAGCGCCACGACAAAGGAGATTTGATGCGTCAATACGACGGCTTCTTGCAGCGTCAGACTGCCGCTGGGCGCAATGAGGAAGTTTGAGCTGCGATCGGCGGCCGTTTCAAGAAAACCGCGAGACTCGACACCAGGCTGGCCGGTTCCGGCGGTCAATCGCCCGGTGTAGCGGACTTGAATGGAAGAAAAATTCAGCCTGAAACCGATGCTGGGTGTCCATTCCGCCCAAAACTCTTTCTGAGATCGGCGGGTGTCATTGACGAAATTTGTTTGCTTGAGCCGGTATTTAATGAAGCGCGCCTGCAATCCCATTTGGAAGCTGAAAGTTTTATTGTCTTCCAGGCTCACACCGACACGTGCCAGGAAGTTGTCAAAACGAAAATAGTTTTCCACCGTTTTGCCGCCGGCAGGAATGATCACACCACGCCTGGTGGGTACGCGCTCCGCGGCATCGGCCCAGGTGTGGCTCCAGATCGGCTCAAAAATAAGATCCATGGCCACCACACTCGAATCATTGTCAAGCGAAAGTCCGGCGCCGAAGTTGAATGCCCAGGTTTCGCCGGGGTCGCGGGGAATATTCATCAGCTCGTAGTTCGGTATTTTGGGGTGCGTTTTGTAGTTGGTGGTAAAAATGAGCCCGAAACGCGAGTCATTTCTTCCGAACGGTACCATTGATCCCAGGTGCAAGCCCCAGGTATGCGTTTGATCGAGGTTTCGCACGATATCAACGCTAAATCCCTCCCAAACCCAGCGATTATAATAAACGTCGTGGGTCATGTGAATTCGATTGTGCAGCAGCAAAAGCTCAAACGACGGTTGCCTTGATTTTTCGCGTAACAGCCCAATGCGATAGTCGATGATATGGCCGCTCTGCTCAATGCGAGTGCTATTGCCATACAAAAAATCAACGCCGTGCATCGCTTCCAGTCCTGCCCAGGAGAAGCTAGCGGCAAGTGAAATTCCGGTTCTTCCGAATTTGGTTCCGAGCAGACCAGCGGCATACAAATTGTTCTTGTTCTGGTCAGCCAATAGAGAGCTTGAATTCCTCGCAACATCAATTGTCGTGCGCCAACCGGTGAAATCCGGAGGCTCCGGGCCGCTGAGCTGCTGCACGGCCAAACTCATGCCGCCAAACCATTTTGCCGAGCCGAGCAAAGCGCCCATCGGTAACGTACGAACGCCGCCATTGTTCTCGGTGATGTTGCCAAATACCGGCGCACTGAAGAGATAAGCGCCCCGGAGTCGCCCGCCTTTCGCCGGATTGACAAACGGATCCAAAGAAGGATCGTCATAAGCAATGGATGCGCCACCCATGCCAAGATTTTGGGATGGCACCACGAGGAATTGCTCGGTCGCGGCGACGGGAACGGATCTTACGGAGATAAGCTGGGCTTGAGCGATGATCGGCAGGAAAAACAGCAACGCCACGCTGCAGCAGGCGCGTTTCTGACGAATGGACAACGTCTTCATACCTCGACCTCCTGCTTCTTTTTTGCAAGTGAGAAGCTTTCGAAATACGGAATCAGCCACAATTCATAAGACTAAGCACAAAATCCGTACCAGCAAGTGTTCAAGGGAGGAACACGCTGTAACTATTTCAAAAACATGGCTCTGTTTGATTGGCAAGTGAGAAAATTTCCCGCCTCGCGCAGCGGAGTAAATTCAAAAACTTGATCAAATGATCAAATTTTTGAAGGCCAAAAAAACTGTCCAATAATTAATAATTGTTGGCTCCAACAGCTAAAATTTTTGTATTTGTCAGTTGACTTTTGACAGGATTTTTTGTAAAGTTTCATACAAAATTTGGCGAATTGTTTATCGAATTGACGCGGATGCAATTGTAATCGCAGAAATTTTCGCAAAAAAGACGACCAAAACACCCAAAGAAGTTATTGACGTTTGCAAACTACGTTTGAAAAAGTACGATGAAGACTCAAAATAAGAGTGCAACTTACATGGGCGCGAGAAAGAAAAAACGTTTGGAAGAAAAGGGTTGGAAAGTCAGCACGGCCAAAGAATTTTTGGGATTGTCCCAGGATGAAGCGGCGTATATCGAGCTAAAGCTGATGTTCAGTGAGAATTTAAGGAAGCGCCGGCAACAGAAAAAGTTGGGCCAAGTTGAGCTGGCGAAACTGCTCAGATCAAGCCAATCACGGGTGGCTAAAATGGAAGCCGGAGACGCATCGGTTTCCATTGATAACTTAATTCGGTCGTTGTTAGCACTGGGCGCAACGAAGCAAGACTTGGCCCGGATGATTGCGCCGTATTGAAACCTTGAACTCTGGATCAAAAGCTTCAGCACTCAGATTACGCGTATATACGCCTTGCTCTCTTCCGCTTTCCTTTGATGGCGGCACCTCGTTTGGCGCGCCGGCTTAGCGCCACGTTAGGTCGCGCAAAAGTAAGCTCAGGCGCGAAGGTGACATCAAAACGAAGATGAATGCCTTCCTGAGAAAGTTTTAAAGCGGGTTCAAAAGAATCTAAATTTGGCTTAAACTCATAAGCCGTCCTGCCTTTGCCGATTTCAAGCTGAAAACGAATTGGCTGGTTGATTTGCCCTTTGACTTTTTCTAAAGGCGACTCGAGATCAGCGCCGATAACCTCGGTCAGTCGATCCAACAAAAACCGGTTCAAGAGATTCCTGACCAATTTATCCACCGGCCCTGGTACGCTTGGCATATCAAGCTTTGTAATGCGGGGATTTTTGATGATCAGTTTCAAGTCTTTCACGACCAAACCGCTTTCAACTTCCACGTTCAGCCCGCCCAATCGCACATCCGGCACCGGGCTGAGAGAAATGCGGCCCGTGCCTCGCATGTGTATTTTGATGCGGTCAGGGCCGGCATATTGAATATCCAATTTTTCGACCGCCACAGGATCGGCGTTGTGTGATTTATAACTGATCAAACCGAATTTGCCGGCTTCAATCGGCACAAAGATTTTGTCGGGAACCGGCACCTCGGCATAACCCAGATCGGCATCGAGAGATAATTTGATTTTGGTCATGGTTAAGCTCCGCAAGAATATGGTAAATCACTTTAATTGTGCAAGACGAGCCTCTGCATTTGTGATCATCGGTTTTAGCTCCGGATCGCAATTTTGCCACAGTGTGATGAATCGCGTATAATGTTGAATCGCCTGCTCGCGCTCGCCCATGGTTTCATAAATCTCGCCGCGCTGCAAATGTGAGGGCGCCAGGCAGGCCAGATCATACACCGAAAACTCCCCGAATGAATTATACCAGTTGAGCGCCTCGTCGAGCCGTCCCAGTTCGTGCAGCAATGAAGCACGGAGATAGCGTTCGTAGCTTTGCGCATAAAAGGACGAAGCCACCGCCAGCTCGTAGCTCGATTCCATTTTATTTTGCTCCAGCAAAACGAGTGCATCTGCCGGCTGCGCGAGATATCGCGCCACCTGGGCGTGCAAGCTTTGGGCAAGATCACCGGCCAAAGTAATCGCCACTGGCGCGCCGCCAAGCTGCTCCAAAGCATTGGCGTATTCGATGGCAGCCTCGCCTTGGCCGAGCCGGATGCTGAGAAGCCCGACGAGATATGACCGCAGGTGCGGGTGCAAATCATCGTGAACGCCAAAATAATCCGTTGCCGGCGTGGCGGAAGCTGTGGTATTCGCGCTTAATTGCTCGACGCTGGCACGGATCGCCGCGAAGTCCGTTTCCGATACCGGCAGAAAAGGCATGGCCGAAAGCAAGGCACGATATTCGATTCCAGTGGCGCGGTCCAATCGCTCCGCCTTGGCCAATTCCATTTGGGCGGTTCTCCAACGGCCCTCAGCGAGCGCCAAATGTGCCAATACCACGTGACCAACCGCGCGCACCTCATGCGGGCGGGGCGGCAGCGCGAGCTGCAGCGCCGCATTTTCCGCATTGGAGAGATCGCCACAATAAACCGCCAAATTCCACACCGTGTGCAATAACGTGGCGGCGCGTCGTTGCCGCAACGCTTGCAGTATTTGCGTTTGTTGGGCTTTATCCTGCAGCGCGAAGGCTCGCAAGACTTGAATCTCAAAGGTCGGCTCGTTCTCCTGTTGTAGCGCCAGGGCGCGTTGCGTCAGCGTATCAAGCTCGGCGCGCTTGCCCTCCAATGCCGCGAGTCTGGCCAAATGTAGAGCAGCAAAAATGTGAGTGGGTTTTAACTCGAGCACGCGCTCCCAGAATTCACGAGATTCCGTGATCGAACGGCCTCGGAAGGGGCCGCCGTGGAATAAAACTTCGCCCAATTGCCACAGCGCCTCCACATCATCGGGATAATCGTCAAGAATACTGCGCAAGAGTTTTTCGGCTTCAATGGTGGCGCCGCGCTTAACGGCCAGCAACGCTTGCAACAACCGGCGTTCGCGCGCGGAAAGACGATCGGAATGGCGTACGGCTTTTTCGGCAGCGGCTTGGGAATTAGCAATGCGGCCAAACCACCAGTCCACGATGCTGAGGCGATAATAGGCGAGTGCGAAGGCCGTGTCGATCTTGACCGCGCGTTGCAACGAAGCCGCGGCCTGCTCGAAATCGCCCTCTTCCAACGCATTCTCGCCTTCGAGATAAGCCTTGAACGCCGGCAAAGAACTCGTGGTCAAAACAGCGATACGCCCCATTTCCGCGTTCGGTGAAAAACTTTGGCTGGCAAGGAGCTGCGCGGCCAGTTGGTCGACAAGATTGAAGAGTTCTGTAGCCTCGCCTTCCACCTGTGCTTGCGCTAAAATCTGCGGCTCATTATTGCACTCATAAAGCGTAGCGTGAATGCGCAAACGTCCCATGGCCTCGGTAATACTGCCGAGCACAAAAAGTCCGGCGCCGAAGCGCGTGGCGATTTTATGGCCGTGCTTCGGCCCAAAGTTGGCGCGCTGCTTCTCCACCCTGCAACTGAGAATGGCGCGCGGATCGACGCTGCGTAGCTCGTCGGCGCCATCCAAATTCGTGCTCAACAGATCGACCATGCCTTTGCCGAAAGCTGCATACTCTTCGCTGCCGGTGACGGCAAACGGCAGCACGGCGACAACTTTGGGCGAGGTTGGTTTCGACGCCGGCTTTGAAATCAACCGGTATGCGACAAATGCCAACAAAAGCGCGGCCAGCGCGATTCCGATGGGCAGCAGTTTGGATTTTCTTTTTCTGGCCGGCGGCACGGGTTGAGCGATGGCCGGCCCCGGAACAGTAGCAGCATACAGTGGCATCGTCTCCCGCGCATGCGCAAAATCGAATATTCGCCCATCCGGCGAACGCATGAACAAAACCGGCGCCGCCCACTCTGCTTCGTTGATCTGCGTGAAAACCGCCTTGCGTGCTTCCGCCAAAGCGGCGTCGACGGGATGGCCTTTAGCCAGGGTTTCATAAAAAACGTGAGAGAGTGTGATCGCCGTCTCGTCCGAAACCGGAAACTGCATCGCAATAACGGCCGGCAAGCCCTGCTGCACAAAACGCTGCGCCAGTCCGGTAAACGTATCGCAACCATCGCCGCGCGCGCCTTCGCAAGCATTGAGCAGCGCCAGACGCAGCGACGGATGATCGTGCAGGAGAATGCCGAGACGCTCACCGTTCACCGGATCGCCCAGTTCATCTTCATTTTCGAGAATGAGCAAGCCGTCTTGCGCTTTCCGGTCGAAAGCGCCGTGTCCGATGAAATGGAAAATATGGTATTCGCCGTTCTGCAAACGCTTTTGCAAAGCGTCCAACGTCGCTTCTTCCAAACGCTCCAACTGCGCCAATCCCCGGTATTCCAAATCTTGAAAAGCATCTTTTAATTTATCCCACTCGCGCTCGATCTGCAGCCGCGGATAGTCGACCGGGCTGGAAATCATCACCAGCACGCGCAGCGGCGGCTTGACTTCCCAGGGTTGTAGTGAGGCCGGCAAATCCAGGTAGCGCACCACCGGTGTTTTGACGGAGAGAGAAAAAAATTGATTGAGCGCGGAATTATAAAGCAGCTCCCACGGC
>JBOHQZ010000223.1:0-8658 GCA_050732275.1 bacterium | reverse complement strand
CCTGATTCATCCGGTTTGGGCAAACCCGAACCGGCCAACGGCACAGGTTTGCCAAAAACATTTACGCTTTATCCCAACTATCCCAATCCGTTCAACCCGGAAACCGCGATTCGTTTTTATCTGCCTGAAGAGAGTGAAGTCAAACTGACGCTTTTTAACGTCGTTGGTGAGACCGTGAAAACCCTGGTGAGCGGGAGACGCGCAGCCGGAAACCATGCCGAAATTTGGGATGGCCGCAACGACCACGGCGAGCTGGTGGCTTCGGGAGTTTATTTTCTGCAAATGCGGGCGGGAGATTTCAAGGCCGTGCAGAAAATGGTTTTAACGCGATAAGTTTCGACAATACGACTTCTGCTCAGGCACATTTGAAATTCTGCCCGCGAACACCCGAAAAACGCGAAAAACCCCATTATTGCTTCAAAAAAATTCCAAAGAAAAACTGCGGCCACGCCAGCACATTTTGCCCTCTGCTGGCAAAGGCCGCGCGCGCATTAATGCCAATACTTTTATAAAAACTATAAAACGCGCCTGGGCCATAGGCGAGATATTCTTGATTGTTGGCAAACAATCCACCCATGCCGCCCTGTACCGCATCGTCGCCGTTGCGAAATGACTCCACGCCGTTGACTTTGAAATTCAATGTAAGATTGTTGCCGATAGTATAACCAACCTCAGCCTCGTAACGGAACTCATCGGAATAGCCGTTGGTGCGATTGTTCACGCCGGCCTCGCCGGTGAAATACAGTGGCTTGGGATAAAACGAATGGCCGAGCTGCAACGAGAGCATTTGGTTGAACTCGCCGTCGCCGGTGAGCAAGCCATTCGCTTGCGTATCGTCGCCGATCGGCAAGCCGAGTTTGAGCCCGGCGCTGATCACCGTCGGGCCGCCGCGCAGCAACCCGAGCCGCACGCCAATTTCCGCGTCCGAGATGCCGGAGACCGAGTCGCCTGGAAAAAAGACGAAACCGGTTCGCGTTCCGATTTGGCGATTCAACGTGATGCGCTTATAAAAAGGAAAATCGCCGACTACCGTCAGCCAATCGTTGAGGCCATATTCGCCATAAATGCCGGTGGTGTATTCCGCCAAAGCCGGAATGGTGATGATTCGGCCATCCGGCTCGTAAAAACGGTTGGCGCGAATCATCTGAAATTTAAGCTCGTAATAGCCCTTGCCGCGCTTTTGCGTCCACGCGCCGGCATAGACGCTTTCACTCGCTAACATCAAGCCGGCGAGTAGTAAAAAATAAATTCGCAGAAATCGCATAGCCGTTTCCTTATTTGTTTATTGGTGTTTGCAAAAATAAAAGGAAGATGTCATGCTGAAAACATCTTTTTTCAATAAACAGACCAACCGGCAAACGTCTTATCGCAACTGCGCATATCCAAACGTCACATTGAACGGCACGCAATGAATGATCACCCAACTGTACGTATTGAACGCTATGCCGGAAGGCACATTGTAATTCTGCGCTCCGGAGGTGCTTTGCAAACGGCCAAGGTTGCGGCTGTTGGCGCCAACCGTGTTCGTGGTGGAAAGGAAAACTTCGAGTCCCGGCCCGCTACTGCTGCTGAAATCGCTGCCGAATCTCAACACGAGACTACCGTTGGCTTGTTGCTCGAGCGTGGCCGTGCCGCTAACGTTGTACGAAGTGCCGGGCCGTCTCGTAAACATGCCGCTGCGGTTGGTTCCCAAAACGGTGAGACGCGCAGCCGGACTTTCGACGCCGTCGACCGCGGCGACGATGTTCACTTCTCCAGCTTTGATGCCGGTCGCCAAGCCGTTGCTGTTCACGGCAGCAATAGTGGCATCCAAGCTGCGCCACGTGGATGCTTTGCCGCTGATCACATCGCCATTCAAGTTGCGCGCCACCGCATTGAATTGCAAAGTTCCGCCGACGGTGATTTGGCCGCTGTCTGGCGTGACCACGATGCGAGCGACTTGATTGGCGTTGGCCACGACGGTCAACATCGCTGGCTCGCTGGTAATGCCGCGCGCTCTTGCCGTAATTCTCGTTTGCCCGCTCTGCTTGCCGGAAACCTGGCCGTTCGCGTCCACCGAAGCAATAGCCGGGTCGGTGCTCATCCATTGGAACGCGACGCCCGCAACCGCGTTGCCCAGGCTGTCGTAATAAGCCGCTTGAAAACTCGCGATTTTGCCGACTTCGACTGCGGTGCTGGCTGGATTGATGGCAATCCGCGCCGGCATCGTGGCGACCGGCTCGTTGATGAGATCGGTGCCAACACAGCCGGCGAGAACCAGGGTTATTAATAAAAAGTGTTTTATGGCTCGCATAAAAGCATTCTCAAAAATTTTGTTATTTGGATGAATCGTTCAGAGGCCGATCGTGATATTGATCGACATCGTTTAAAACACCTACTTGCGCAATTTATTCCTTATGATTTGTCGGTTGTGAGGCAAATTGCTTACGTTCTGGCCGGCCGCTTTGCAATCGGGTTTTTTGCCCAAGCGGCCGGCCAATTGGCTCAAGAACCGTTACGGCGTGATTTGCCTCGTCCGGTTGCCGCGAAATTCGTTGGTGCCGTTAAAGTCTTCCCACGCCTTGCTGAAATAGTGGATGGTGTTGTGGTTGAATTTATTTTGTGCCGAGCCGGCGCTAGCCTGAATGCCGGTGCCGAAGCGAGTCAGCAAATTCCGCGCGACCACGTCGTTGGTCGGACCTGCCGGCCCTTGCCCTTCCGCCGGATTGTAGCAAATTCCCAAAAGCCCGTTCGTGCCGCCCCGCGCTGAATTGTGCAGAATAAGATTGTCGTGGCTGCCGCCGCCGCGCACAAAGAGGCCGAGATTCACTCTTTTGCAGTCGTTTTCCCAAATGAGATTGCGGTAGCTATTCACCAACAGCATGCCGATTTGCGGCGGAACGCCGGCCGGCGGATTGGCGAACTCGTCGCCGCCGCGAATTTCGATTTCCTTGACCGCCGATTGGCTGGAATTCAACAAAACCACGCCGATGCCGAACGTCTTCAATGCGCCGTCTTTAACGAGCACGTAACTTACACCGTCGAGAACGATGCCGCGTCCGGCCTTGTTGCCGGGGCCGGTGATCACGTGATCATCGAGATCGAGCAGAACGCGATCCGCTCGAATCACGATCGCATCCGAGGTTGCCGAAAAGTTTTTCACGACTTTGTAGACGCCGGAAGCGGTAATCACCGTCGGGCCGCTAATCCTTCCATCGCCGCCGTTTGTCTTGCTCAAAGATTGAATCTCGGCTGTAAGATTTTTTTCAAATTCCGAAGCCAGGTCGATGGTCTGGAAATTTTCCTGGCGGTCCGGCGCTTGAATCGGATTATCGTTTTGGCAGCCGGCAATGAGCATAACTGCAAGCGCCAAAACGGCGAGCAAGAATTGGGTTTTGTTCATGACACGTTCCTTTCAGCTTGGGTTGAGGGGAACACCGTTAATGGATCTAAAAAAAACGATGTTTTCTAATTAACAAAAAAGCTGTCACGGAAGTATCACACAACGGTCAATAAACGATAAAAAATTGCAGCGAATGGTGATGCAGGAGCGCGGGGAAATGTTTGTTGAGACGAAAAGGGTAATGTTGCTTAAATGGGGGAAGGCAAATGAGAAAATCGGATGAAGATTGCGGAGGGTCTAATGCTATTTGCCTTTTGAGGGCGCGGCTGCATTTGCTCCCACAACTTTTAACTCAAAGGAAAAGGTTGTTCCGACGTTCACGACGCTTTGCACCGAGATCGTGCTGTCGTGCAAATCCAATATTCTTTTTGCAATGGCCAAGCCCAAACCGGCGCCGCCCGCAAGAGGCTTAGGCCCGGAGCCGCGCGCCCGGCTTTTTTCAATGCGATAGAAACGCTCGAAAATCAAGGGAATCTCCTCCACGGGAATGCCGCAGCCGGTGTCGGAGATCACGATGCGAACCTTGCCGTGATGATTCTGCAAATCGACTTTCACGGTGCCGGCCTCGGGCGTGTAGCGCAGCGCATTGTCGATCAAGTTGGAGAGCGCGCGCTCGATCATGGCGATGTCGGCGTGCACCATCGGCAAATCTTTGGATAACGCCGCCTGCAAGTTGACGCGCAGTTTTTCCGCTTGCGGCTTGAACTTCATCACCACATCCTGCGTCAATTCCGCGATTGAAAAAGGCTCGGCCTTGGGTTGAATCTGCCTGGCGTCAAGCTTGGAAAGCTCGAACAACTCGCTCACCAGCGTGCCGAGCATTTTGGTGTTTTCAAAAATGGTTTGCAGATATTTGCGGCGTTCCCCGGCTTGCAGCGTTTCATCTTTTATCAAAATAGTCTCGAGGTAGCCCTGCATCGAGGCCAGCGGGCTGCGGAGATCGTGAGAGACGTTGGCGACCAGCTCGCGGCGCAAATCATCCGTGCGTTTGAGCTCTTCCATATTCGCGGCGATCGTATCCGCCATGCGGTTGAAAGATTTGGCAAGCTGGCCAATCTCGTCATTGGATTTGATTTGAACCCGCTGCGAGAAATTTCCCCGCTCAAATTGTTTCACCACCTCCGTCATCGCGCGAAAGCGCTTGGTGAGAAAGGCGAAAAGAATCAAGCCCACCACGCCGGTGAGCAGGAGAATCACCGTCAAGCTGATCGCCGTGGTGCGAATGATGTAACTCTCCTTGATCATCGCCGCGGCCGAGTCGTATTGCTCCCCGCCGAGAATGACGTAAAGATAGCCGTGAATCTTCTCGCCGATGTCGATCGTCGCCGCCGAGAAGGGTTTCGTTCTGCCGAGATTTCTGGGATCGTCGCCTTCAATCGGCATATCGTGCGTACCGTAGAGAAATTTCCGAATCGGCGCCAAATTCACGTAATCTTTTTTCACGGTTTTCCCGGGCTCGGCAAAGAAGGCGAGAATTTTGCCGTTGCCATCCAGCATATAAATTTCGACGCGCGGATTCATCACCATCATGTAATGCATCGTGTGCATAATGTCGCCGAAAGCGATGCTATCGCGCAGAAACGGCGTGAACTCTTTCGCCAAATCGGCAGCCAAATTTAGATTCAGTTTTTGGTCGGACTCGTTGACAAACTCCATCGACGAGTGTACGGAAACCCACGTTTGCACCAGCCCTGACACGATCAGCAGAACCAAAAACGCGGCGGAAATTTTGCCGTACAGAGTGCGCAGAATGTTTTTCATTTATCCAAATCCTCCGGCTCGACAAAGCGATAGCCCATACCCCAAACGGTTTGGATAAATTTAGGCTCGGCAGGATTCTTTTCGATCTTGCTGCGCAGGCGATTGATGTGAGTATTGACGGTATGATCGTAGCCATCAAACTGATGTCCCCAGACCAAATCGAGCAATTCCTGCCGGCTATAGGCGCGGCCGGGATGGGAGGCGAACAGCGCCAACAAATCGAACTCTTTGGCGGTCAATTCCACCGGCTGGCCGGATATCGTGGCTTTGCGTTTGGTGAGCGCGATTCTCAACTCGCCGTAAATCAGTTCTTCCCGCTTCGCGCCGTCAGCGGCGTTTTCTTTGTCGGCTTCGATGCGGCGGAACAGCGCTTTGATGCGCGCGCTCAGCTCGCGCACGCTGAACGGCTTGGTGAGATAATCATCGGCGCCCAATTCGAGGCCGAGCACTTTGTCCAACTCTTCGGACTTAGCGGTGAGCATCAAAATGGGGGTGTATTTGTTCTCAACGCGAATGCGCTTGCAAACCTCGACGCCGTCCAGTTGGGGCAGCATCAAGTCTAAAATCACCAGCGCATAGTCATGCTCCTGAACTTTTTTGAGGCCGGACAGCCCATCCTCGGCCCGCTCCAGGTTATACCCCAAGTCTTTCAAATGAATTTCCACCAGATCGGCAACGTAGGGATCGTCTTCAATGATCAAGATTTTGTTGGCTTGGTTCATATTGCATGATGGCCTTTTTATGGTCTGGCCATAATATAAAACCTTTTTATGACAAAAGTATCACGAGACGATAAAATTTTCCAAGCGCAAAATTCCGGGCCGTTCTTCTCGGCTGGAAATTCCTCAGCGAAAACGCCGGCATGAGCGATGAATTTAACAATATTCTCACAAAGCTGATGGCTTACACTGGAAATAAGGCTTTGTCCCGCCGCCGTGGCGTTTATCACTGATTCGCACTCGCCGTCTTTTTCTCTTCCTCCAAACCGCCGGCGCGTTCGGCGTCTCTGGCGACCGGCCATTCGCGCGGTTTTCCGCTGCGTTCGTCAACCGGCATCACCCGCTTGGTGCGGCCGACAAAAGCTTCATCTTCCGACGCCAAATAAACCAGCGAGGCGACGAGAACGACGTTGTTCTTTAAATCATCAAAAACGAGTTTGTCGTAAGTGTCGCGATTGGTGTGCCAGGTGTACGTGCCGTAGTTCCAATTGATAGCGCCGAGGCCGAAGCCCGGCGCGCCGGCCGCTATGAAAGAAGCGTTATCCGATCCGCCTCGCGACGGCGTGCCGATGAAATCGAATTTGATATGCTCCGTGACTTCACTCGGCACGCGCGCCAGCCAGCGGCTGAGAAATTCGCCGGCGTCGATATAGCCTCCGCCAGACATACGCTCGATCCGGCCCGTGCCGTTGTCCTGATTGAACAGTGCCTGCAGCTTGGCCACGATCTCCGGATGATCCTTGACAAACGCGCGCGAGCCGTTCAGCCCCTGCTCCTCGCTGCCCCAATGGCCGGTGAGAATCGTCCGTTTCGGATTCGGATAAAACTGCTTGAGAATGCGCATCGCCTCCATCATGAGAATCGTGCCGGTGCCGTTATCGGTCGCGCCGGACGAAGCGTCCCAAGAATCGAAGTGCGCCGAGAGCATCACGTATTCATCGCCTTTGGCGCCGCCGCGCATTTCACTGATCGTATTATATGCCGGCGTTTCACCGAGAAATTTCGCTTCGGCTACAAGACGAATGATCGGATTGCCGCCATTCTCGGTGAGCCGATATACCAGGCCATAATCCTCGAGACTGAGATCGATGGCCGGCGCCTTCTTGGTGTTGGTGCCGAAAATTTTATTCACGCCGTAGCCGTTGGACCAGTTGGAGGAAATGATCCCAGCCGCGCCGGCCTCATCCAACGCTTGGGCCAGCTTGCGCTGGTCGAGCTTCGTTTTTCTGATTCGCGCCTGCCAAAGGGACCGCAGCGTATCGCGCTCGACTTTCATTTTTTCAAAGGATGCTTTCGTGCCAAATTCCTCCCAATCTTTGTCCGGACGGCCCGTGGGCTGCGGCATCGAGATCAACACGAATTTCCCTTTCACATTGGGCAGCCAGTTTTGGAAGGCGGCGGAATCTGCGACTTCGGGAAGAATGATCGTGCCGGCTTGAATGCCGTTCTTCGGCGTGCCGGGGCTCCACGCCAGTATCGTGCCTTCCAGCGTGCGCACGCGCGGCGCTAAAAGATCGATGTGTGTGATGCCGCGCTCCCAGCCGCGCCACTTGCCCCACTGCTCGTTGCGCGACGCAATACCCCAGCTCGCGTATTTCGCCACCGCCCAATCGTGTGCCTTTTTCATCTGCGGCGTTCCCACCAGTCGCGGGCCGATGACGTCCAGCAGCTCGTGCGCCAGTTTCGGCAACTGCGAGTTTTCCATTGCTTCTTTCCAAATTTTTTGCAAAACACTGTCATCTGTCGCGAAAGTTTGGCTGCGCGCCGGCAACGCGACGAGCGCGAAAAGAGCGAGAACGAGCAGACTGCTTCGAAGTGATCGCATACACATTCCTCCTCTTTGGTGACCTGGGTGAACGATTTATTAATGCCTCGACAACGCCAGAAAAGCAACAGAGGTATATTAAAGTGAAGACGATCAATGGGTGGTTTTCGTTGAACCTTAAAGTTGGTCTCGAATAAAAAGCTTTGTTTTTTTGACAGGATAGCAGGATCGGCTTGATTTTTAAAGTCCTGTAAATCCTGTAATCCCGTCAAAAAGCAACTTTGGGGGAATTGCACCCAATCGGGGTTGCAACCGCCATCGAAAATTCTTCATCGAATTTGACTAAAAAGAAAATTAATATTATATTGAGTGCATCGTTAATTGGCTGAACAAGAGATGCACTCGCGGCTCATGGTGAAGCAGTTTCCTTGTTTATTGATGGACTAGTATCTCTGTCATGCTGGAAGCATCTTTTTTGTGACAAGCATAGTGCTGGATTGAAAAAAGATTCCTCCTGAATGACATTCATCTTGACCTGTCATTACTTGAAGCAATCTCTTGTTTCTTTTAAAATCCTAAACGTCAACTTCAGGGAGGAAGGCATCATGTCTCGTCGCTTGCATTTCATCGCACTTTTCACTGTCGCATTTATCTCATCGGTTTTTTCCCAAGAACGTTCCCGGCCTATTCACACTTATTCCATCGTGGCGCGCGATCCGGCGACCGGCCAGATGGGTGTGGCTGTGCAGTCGCATTGGTTTTCAGTCGGCTCGCTCGTCACTTGGGCCGAAGCCGGCGTGGGTGCGGTGGCAACGCAATCTTTCATCGATCCCGGTTATGGCCCGCTGGGTTTGGATTTGATGCGCGCCGGCAAAACCGCGCCGCAAGCGCTCGCGGGTTTAATTGCCGCTGATCCCGGCGAGGCGGTGCGGCAGGTCGCCATGATCGACGCCAAAGGCAAAGTCGCGGCGCACACCGGCAGCAAGTGTATTCCCGGCGCGGGACATGACGTCGGCGACAATTTTTCCGTG
>JBOHQZ010000222.1:0-8659 GCA_050732275.1 bacterium | reverse complement strand
TCCCCGAAAGAATTTTTGCCGCATCCGGAATTTGCGACCGGTCAATGTCTCACCGAGCGGCCGCTTGACTCGTTCGATTCGCACAAGATTCTCAATTTTTAGCGACCGGTCGCCAGATGCCTCTGGAAGCGAGGCATGACGCGGTCAGAAAAAATATCTCGATCGTGGCAATAAATTTTAAAATTACAATAGCCCAACGTCTGAGAGATTACAAATATGGTGCCAGTGAGGAGGGAAAAAACAGAATAAAAAATATGAAGTTAAATCTGCCACATTGCAGCCGGCTGCAGGGGCGGTTTCAAATCCGTATGCTGACCAAGAGTTTGTTCGATGATGAAACAGCCGGGCTTTTTATTACGTTTTGCGCTTCACGTTTCACGCTTCATTTCATTTCCCGATATCGCCCTTCAAACAGCAGAACCGAGGTGCTGCTCTCGTTTTTGTAAATGCCCAAGCCGTCGATTTGATATTCGCGTCCCGCCGGTGTTTTGACAACGCGTTCTTTAAAGCTTTCGGTGATTTTGCCGTCCGGAGTTTGGCGATACCAAAAGAGCGCGCCGTCCTCAAAACGGCCAAAGTGCACCGTGCGCTCGCCGCTGTCTTTTTCCACCTCGCAAACAAGCTGCCCGGCTTTCTCATAATTGCGCGCGCGGGCGCGAACGATCTTGCCATTTCGCTGGCGCTCGGTGAACACCCCGTGCTGTTCATCGCCCTTCCACGAGTAACGCTGCTCCACCTCCAGTTTATCGATAAGCTTTCCATCAAAATTGTAAACCTTGAACTCGCCGCGCCAGTTGGCAGTGAACGGATCGAGAATTTGATGTGCGGTTTTCTGTTGCGGCGAGAGCAAGCTTAAAAAAAGCAACACGAGCGGAGGATTCATGGCTTTCTTCCGTTTTTTTAGTGAAATGATCAAACGTCGTTTTTTGAATTTAACTTTTAAAAAGCCAAAAGCAAAGATTGTTCGTCGTGTCGCCTTCAGGCGTGGAATGTTCGGCACAGAAAGTCGTTTGTATTTTCAACCCCTTTTTTCTTCCGCAGCACCAGCGCCTAAAGGTGCTACTACAAACCATTTGCATTTCATTGCGGTATTTTCTATTTTTAAAAAGTGAAGTCGGACTTGTGCTCGACGATTCTTGTATTGAGCAAAATCCCGCGCGCACAAGTCCGACTTCGCACGAACTTAACGGGAGACAACCAATGAGCGCGCAAGAAATCAAAACCGTCCGCATCGAGAAGCCGGAGACGATGAATTTCATCCTCGGCCAATCGCATTTCATCAAAACCGTGGAAGATATCCACGAAGCATTGATTGGCGCGGTACCGGGAATCAAATTCGGCGTGGCTTTTTGCGAAGCCAGCGGCCCCTGTCTCGTGCGTTGGAGTGGTACCGACGAGCAATGCCTCGAGCTGGCGAAAAAGAACGCGCAAGCCATCGGCGCCGGGCACAGCTTTATCATTTTTCTTGGAAACGTTTTTCCCATCAACGTGCTCAAAGCCGTGCAAAACGTGCCGGAAGTTTGCCGGATTTATTGCGCCACAGCGAATCCGGTCGAAGTGCTGCTCGTCGAAACCGCGCAAGGCCGCGGCATTATCGGCGTGGTGGATGGCAGCAGCCCGCTCGGCGTCGAAGGCGAAAAAGAAATCGCCGAGCGCAAAGGGTTGCTGCGCAAATTTGGCTACAAACTATAACGGCATCGGATTGATGGATTGCTGGATTGGTGGATTAATGGAGTGCTGGGGTAATGAAGTTTTGCATTACTCCATTGCTACAAAACTCCATTACTCCAACAATCTATTGATCCATCACTCCAATATTCCACTTCTGCTATGCCTGAACTCCCCGAAGTTGAAACCATCCGTCGCGGGCTTGAGCGCGTGCTTATCGGAGAAACGATTCAGCAAATTAAAATTCATGAAACCCGCATGCGCCAGCCCGTGAACGCCCGCAAACTGCGGCGCTTGATCGCCGGCCAGCCCGTGAGAGCGTTGCACCGTCGCGCCAAATATCTGCTCTGTGAAATGGGGAACGGCGCGCATCTCGTTGTACATCTCGGCATGAGCGGGCGCCTGCTCTACTGCAAAAAATCACACCCGCTCCAAAAACACGATCACGTCCAATTCATTTTCCACAACGGCCACGAGCTGCGCTTTTGCGATCCGCGCCGCTTCGGCATGGTCGATGCCGTGCCGCCGGAAAAATTGCAGGACTATATTCATTTTCAAAATCTCGGCATCGAGCCGCTCTCACCGGAATTGACCGCCGGTTATCTTCATGCGCATGCGAAAGGTCTGTCTCGTCCCATTAAAAATTTTCTCATGGATGCCGCCATCGTCGTCGGAGTTGGAAATATTTATGCGAGCGAGTCGCTCTTTCGCGCCGGCGTTCCGCCGCAAAAACCAAGCGGCAAATTAAGCCGCCAGGAATGGGCAAAACTGGCGCAAGCCGTGCGTAAGACGCTGGAGTTTTCCATCGCCACCGGCGGCACGACGCTCAATGATTTTCACAACAGTGACGGCGAAATGGGTTATTTCCAGCAGCATCTCATGGTTTATGGCCGCGATGGCGAGCCGTGTCACGTGTGCGGCAGCAAAATCCGGCGTTTGGTGCAAGCCGGGCGCAGCAGCTTTTATTGCCCGCGGTGCCAGAAAAGCGTGACACGTAAAACGTAATGCGTGAAGCGTAATTTTACGGATTACGTTTTACGCCTTACACAAATTTGCCGCAATAACCGGCATTGCTGGTATATTTATTTGATTTGCTTTTTTATTTTCAAAGTTGAATATAATGGAGATTTTGCTATGACAGGACGGCTCGTTTTTTTGCTGGGAGTATTATTATTGATCGGCTGTGCCGGCTCGCGGCAAGCGGCTGAGAATTCCGAGTTGGAAATGTGGGTTGGAACCTGGCAAGGCATGGCGTTGCACGAAAACCGCAACGATCCGCCGCGACAATGGACGATGGTGTTGACACTCCACAAAGGCCGGCTGCGCGGTGTTATGACTGACAACCTCGGCGAAATGCGCCGGAAGAAAGTGGAAGGAATTAAAATAGTCGATGGGGAATTGCACTTCAACGTCGCGTATGAAACCTCGCGCGGGTTGCATCGAATCTGCCGCCATAGTGCTCGACTGCAAGATGATATACTCCTAAGCCTTTTTGATGGCGGCGAAGGCGGGCGCGCGCTCGCCGGCAAATGGGAAGCACGGCGGATCGCCGGCGCGCCAACCGCAACACAATAAAAAAGAAGCTTGCGCCTGAACGCCGGATTTTTATATTGTGGTAGAACCGACGCGGAGGAGAAATGAAACCTACCACAAAATTATCGCTGGCTCCAATGCTGGCAGGCGTCTTTTTCATCGCTTCCAGCCTTTTGGCGCAAAATCCGAAAGTCAATTCCAGCAAGCTTCACGACGAAATCAAATCACGCGCGACTCAGGAATATGCCTCGCTCGAGCAGCTTTACAAGCATCTGCATGCCAATCCCGAGTTGTCATTTCACGAAGAGAAAACTGCGGCGCGGATTGCCGAAGAGTTGGAAAAAGCCGGTTTCACGGTCACTCGTAAAAACGGCGGGCACGGCGTCGTCGGTGTTTTGAAAAACGGCAATGGCCCGACCGTTCTCGTGCGCACCGATCTCGACGCACTGCCGGTGACGGAAAATACTGGTATCGAATATGCCAGTCGCGTGCGCGTACACGACGATCAGAGCAACGAAGTCGGCGTGATGCACGCTTGTGGCCACGATGTGCATATGGCTTCGTTCATCGGCACGGCGCGCTTGCTGAGCCGGCTCAAAGATAAATGGCGCGGCACTTTGGTGTTCATCGGCCAACCGGCGGAAGAGCGCGGCGGCGGCGCGAGGAAGATGCTCGCCGACGGTTTGTTTACAAAATTTCCGAAGCCGGATTATGCCGTCGCTTGGCATGTCGCTTCCGAACTGCCAGCCGGAACCGTCGGCTATTGCGAAGGCTACGCGCTGGCCAACGTCAATTCGGTTGACATCACCATTCGCGGCGTCGGCGGGCACGGCGCCTATCCACACACCACCAAAGATCCGATCGTGATGGCTGCAGAGACGATCATGGCGCTGCAAACCATCGTCAGCCGCGAGATGAAACCCATTGATCCGGCAGTGGTGACCGTCGGCTCAATCCACGGCGGCGCCAAGCACAACATTATTCCCGATGAAGTGCATTTGCAGCTCACCGTGCGCTCGTATTCCGATCATGCCAAAAAACAAACGCTGAAATCGATTGAGCGCATCTGCCAAGGCATCGCGATGGCCGCCGGCGTACCGGAGAATCGCCTGCCGATTGTGAAAGTGCAAGATGAATTCACGCCCTCGACTTATAACGATCCAGCGCTGGTGAAAAGAATGGCCACCTCGATGCAAGCCATGCTTGGCGCCGATAAAGTCGTGGCGAAAGAGCCGGTGATGGGTGGCGAAGATTTTGGCGAGTATGGCCGCACGCCGGAAAAAATTCCGATTGCGATTTTATGGCTGGGCGCGATCGCGCCGGAGCGCGTGCAAGAAAGCCTGCGCACCGGCCAGTCTTTGCCGTCGCTGCATTCGAGCCAATTTGCGCCTTTGCCCGAACCGACGATCAAAACCGGCGTGACCGCGATGACGGCGGCGGTGCTGGATTTGCTCAGCGGGAAATAGAACTTGTGAAACAGGGAAATTCTTGCTAAATTAATCTCATGAATGGTAACCGCGACTTCAGAGATCTTTTGCGGTGCTTAAATGAGGCGGGCGCAAAATATTTGATCGTTGGCGCTTATGCCGTGATTTATCATTCTGAGCCACGCTTTACGAGGGATTTGGATATTTGGGTAGAGCCTACAGCAGAAAACGCTCAGAAAGTGTGGAACGCGCTGGTGAAATTCGGCGTTCCACTGGTCGATTTGACTTTGGACGATTTGAGCAATCCGGATGTCGTATTTCAGATGGGCGTGGAGCCCAATCGCATTGATATTATCATGGATGTTGATGATCTTCGCTTCACTGAAGCGTGGGAGCATCGTGTCGCTAGCACTTATGAAGACCAACCAATTTCTGTGTTGAGCCGTGACGACACGATTCGTTCCAAAAAAAGTGCCGGACGGGAGCAGGATTTGCTGGATGTAAAAAATTTAGAAAGAGCAAAGAAATGGAAAAAATAAACGACTCAACCGATAAACCCCGAGAACGCGTGATTATGGCTCGCGTGTCCACGCGCGAACAACACAGTGATCGCTCTTTTGATATTGAATTCTGGGAACGGGTGGGCGATGTTGGGCGTATGGCCGCTGCCTGGCAAATGGTCAGAGAGGTTCAACTTATTCAAGGCAAGAGCGGCGAACTGCCGCCATTTCAGAAATCCATAGCGCGCGTTATCCGCCGCTCTCAAGCCCAAAAACCAACCGTATCGTCGAAGAATTCTTGTTAAATGACCTTATTTCATTAACGTCAACGTTCTCACCTGCTCAAAACTCCCCGAGCGCACGCGGTAGAAATATATTCCCGAAGGCAACCGGAAGCCGTTCTCATCTTTGCCGTCCCAAAACACGAGGTTGTAGCCTTGCGGGAAAATTTCATTATTCAAAACGCGCACCTGCTGCCCAAGCCGGTCGAAGATCGCGACTTCGGCGCGCGCGTCTTGGGGCAGCACAAAACGAATGGTCGTTAGCCCACTCGACCGATTTTTTCCAATGACGAAAGGATTGGGATAATTTTGCTCGAGCGTATATTGCAAAGGCAAGACTTCCTGCGCTTCGCCGCCGATCGCCACGGCCATCATCAAATTACCCGGCCTCTGGAAAATCTGCTCTATCGCCGACCACACGCCCGCGCTTGAACGCATGCTGTTACGAAAAGGCGCTGCGGTGCCGCTAGCCAACAGCAGTTGCGCCGCGCCATCACCGACAATCTCCGTCGAGACAAAAAAATCCTGTCCGGCCGTAACGGCAAGATTGCGACCACCCAGCCAAAGCTCATAAGGAACCGACAAACCCTTGGTCAGATCTTTCAAAGGCACATCAATCTGATCAATGCTAACGCCGGGAGAACTTGGATCGGCGGCGTTGGGCCGCGAAACCGTGAAACGCATCGAACCATTGCCTTGAATGCCGTTTCTGGTGCCATTAAAAAAAAGGCGCATCCATAGCAGTTGGCCGCTGCGCGTCGGCGTAAAGCGCACCGCTGCTGCGTTGTAAGTAGTGGATTGTCCAATCTGCACAAAGGCCGCGGCATCGCCGGTAAAGTTGTTGAGAATTTGATTTGGCGGATCGTTGCCTAGAAAATCGATATTGGCTGTGATCTGGTTCGCAGCGACTGTGACTGTCACACGATCATTCGGTTGGTCGGCTAAATGATCGTAGCTTTCATTGGCGCTGCTGTAATATTCAAAAACCGCCGGATTGATAAACGAAAGATCACCGCTGTTTTTGGCATAAGGCCCAACGCTCGAACCGCTGTTGAATCGCGCCACCACCGGTTCGGCTAAAATATGGTAATTGCCCGGCGGCAATCCCTTCAATTCATAAAGACCGGGCGCATTGCCGAAATAGTCCGTCACCGTGCTATAGCGCTCGCCGGGGTTGGCGGTATTGATGGCAATAACGTTGGCGCCCCGGACGAGTGTGGCATCGCGCCGCCGAATCGTGCCGCGCAGCGTGCCGCGCCCGTTATAAAAGCCGGTGACGGGATAGAGATTGCTCACTGCTAAAATATCGTCCGCAGTGAATTCGAAATTCGACGTGGTGATTGGAAACATCAGCGGCACGGCGGCATCGTTGCTGTCATCGCCATCCGAGCCTTCCGACTTGCCGATTTGCGCATGATCCAAGCCGATCAAATGGCCGATCTCGTGCTTGACCACGCCGAAATATTGCAGTAGTGGAATTCTGTCGCTTAAAAAACCGTTGATGAGCACCACGCCTTCGGCATAAAAACCGGCGTTCGCCCCGCCAGTGGGATAAGCCGAAGCGGCCAAACCGACGACGTTGTTCTTGGCGCCGAGACCGCGTAAATCATCGAGTATCGCGCCATCGCTATCCAGTATCACCGGCGTGAAGCCGTCAGCGAATTTGTCCCAATAAGTGTTATAATTGCTGGTGGTGATATCCGACGGCAAGTCGGCGCCACGACGGAAGGACGGCGTGGCGGTGGGGACGCTCTCCCAGGCCGCGAAGGCATCCGCAACAATCTGCGCCGCTTGCGCGTTCGTGTAGTTCCCTAGCGCGCCGGGATCGAGCTGCCAAACGAGTGGAAATGCCGTATTGCGATAGACGACGGCGCGGTTGGCGTAAACTTGCAACGGGCCGCCGGCGTTTGCCGCAACCGCAGCCAGCAATAAAAAGCAAAGCGCAATTGTCAAAATGAATTTCGTAACAAAAAGAGAGCCGCAACTAACAAAGCTTTTAAAATTGCGGCTCGCCTCAATCAAGTGTCGAGAAGCAAAAGCAGCCGTTGGTGATTTTGAATATATTTTCATGCTTAAAAATTACCTTTCGTTGCGGTTCCCTTTTCGTTGCGTGTGACCGATTTTTGCCGCATTTTCAAAACAAGCTGTCTGGGTTATTTTTCGTTGCGGTTCTCTTTTCGTTGCAATAACTCGCGAATGTAAATTCAAAATCATACTTTCAGAAACCTTGAGCGCCTAAAGGCGCCACTACAAACACTTTTACTGTTTCAATTTTTGTTGCGCCAATTGGCGAACCACCGACATAAAGCGATCGTATTCCATAATCGGCGTGGCCGTTGTCGTAGTTGCCAACGGCGGCGCCGATTTTCCAAGAATCGGCTGCAGCATCCTGGCGTGCAAAAAATTGCCGTAAACCATTCGTTTGCCCGTGCCGGGGTCGAGATGAACCGCCAGCTTTCCTTCATTGGTTCCCACCGGGCTCGTCAATCCCAACGAGCTGGCGGGATAAAGAAAGGCCACCACTTCCTCACCTTCCGAAAAATAACTCATATCAGCAACGGCGACACGCAAGCCGCCATAGCTGCCGCCATATTGCTTGAAGGTAAACCGGCCGCTATTGGCGCCGTGCACGGCGTCTTGCACTTCGATCTGCGTATAGGTGACGATGAAGCCGGTGACAGCATCACGCTCGCTCCAGACTTTTGTCACTTTGCCGGAGAAAATGGCGCCGGCGGCAGCAACAACTTCCTGCAAAGACAACGAGCGAGGCTGTGCAAAACCGGCGCTGCCGATGCACAACATCTGCAAAAATAGAAAAAACCGAATACGTATTTGTAACATGACCAACCCTGTGCAAAAGTTTACTACAGCCAGTTGCCTTGATTTTTTGTGCGGCAAAAACGACTGCATGAAGATACTGGAAAATTTTTTTTGGTGCAAGTTGATTTTATACAAAAACGGTGCCAATGTAGAATTAGTTTGGCTTTTTTCACAGAGTTTTATAATTTATGACAGGGACATTTTAGGAAAGCACAATGATATCGGCAGAGGTTCTATTGGATGGTTACAGCCACGGCATTTTTCCGATGGCGGACGACGACGGCGACATCAGATGGTACGAGTCCGATCCCCGCACCATTCTCGACATCCACGATTTTCGCATTCCACGCGATTTGCGGAGAATTTTAAATCGTGGCCATTTCGAAATTCGCGTTGACCGTGCGTTCGAACAGGTGATCCGCTCCTGCGC
>JBOHQZ010000221.1:0-8659 GCA_050732275.1 bacterium | reverse complement strand
GCCCGGACACGCCGCTTTCAATTTTGACCTACGAGCGCCGCTGGGATTTTGACGATGTGATCGAGCCGTGGAAAGGTTATGCGATTTATGTCAAGAGACGCATGGCGGAAGCGCCGATTCGGCTGGTGATTTGCCCGATCTCGACCATACCGCGCATCGGCAAAACGCTGGCGCCGGCCGAGACTTCTGCCGAAGATTGGACTCTTCAAATCTCGGCGCAGGCTGGCGTGGCGTTGGATAGCATCAACTACGTTGGCGCCCGCAGCGCCGCAGCCGAAGAGTACGACGACTTTGATCGTATGGAGCCGCCGGTGATCGGCGATTATGTTTCGGTTTATGTTGACAACGAGAAGTGGACGAAAAATCCGATGAAGTACACGGCGGACTTCCGTCCCACCAGCCAGGAGACCTACGAGTGGCCGTTGCGCGTCAATTCCAACACCGCGTCAGGTGAAGTGGTGTTGCAATTCAGCGGCGTAGCGAATCTGCCCGCCGGGTTTGAGGCTTATCTCGTCGACGAAGCCTATGGCGTCGCACGCAATTTGCGCCGCAATCCGGAGTATCGCTTCGTTGCCGGCGCCAACGGCGTCGAAAAATCGCTGAAGCTGCTCGTCGGTAAACCGGAAGCGCTGGAGAAGTACAGCAACGGTATCGCGCTGGTGCCGAAAGCATTCGAGCTGTCGCAGAATTTCCCGAACCCCTTTGCAGCGAAATTTCAGCAGAGCTTTACGGCGATTCGTTATACCTTGCCGAAATCAGCAAACGTGACGGTTGAAGTGTACAACATGCTCGGCCAAAAAGTGCGGACGCTTGTGGCCGGCCAAGCGCAAGTTGCGGATTATTACCTCGCAACTTGGGACGGTCGCGACGAAGCCGGCAAGGAAGTCTCGAGCGGCGTTTACGTCTATCGCCTACTGGCCGAGTCCAACGGCGCACGGTTTAGCTCGACGAAGAAGCTTTTGTTGGTGAAATAAAGCCAGTGTTCAGTGATCAGTTTTCAGTAATCAGTGATCAGTGTTCAACAAACTGATCACTGATTAACTGTTCACTGGTTACTGGCCACTGAAAAGCAGGCCGCGCCCCTCGGGTAGCGCTTGGAAGTTGATCATCACGAATTCGAAGGCAACTCGATAACACAACAGCACTGCATCTTTGACGCACAGCGGAAGCTGAGGGGAAGGAAAACGACGGGCAGGAGTTTGTATGGTCTTGCCAATTTTTCCAACTCCGTCGGCCGGGTTCGTGAATCAGCGAGACGGAAGCAAGCTGATTATGGCTCTGTCTTTTTCAGGCGTGTGCCCGATGGGCGCGGCCTGTTTGCCTTTCTGCGGATTGCGAGTTACCGCGACGCCGCGATTATCTCCGAATTCACTCTGATTACAGAGTTATTACCGCCTAAGCACAAGGACTCCTGCTTCTTTTAGCATCTTACCGTATTCCAACTTTTTAATCTCCATCTCAAATCCACAAAACCACACACGAATTACATGTTATATTTACTTAATTTGACGTGTGCAAAATTTGCCGACCAAGAAGAAATTTTTCGCACCATTTGGAACCTGAATTGATGTGGTTATCAACTCGCTTTGTCCGCCTTAATTAAATCTCATGAATGCAAATTATTTATAAACAGAATTTTAGCCGAGTGTACTTTGGGTCGTTTTCATGTTAATCGAACAGCAAATCAATGGCACAGAATTTGTGCTTTATATTCAGCCGTATTATCTTTATTGTCTTCGAACGAAGTTATTCAAGATTTTTTGCCAAGATGGCAGTTGTGTTGCGGTGAGTGAATGCAGGAGTTGTGAACCTGCTGAGAGTAGCAAAGGGAATTCTACCGAAAGTCTCACCACTGGATCTCTTTTCTTCTTCTCTTTTTTCTTTTCGCTGTGTTTGTGGGAGCTGGCCTTTGAGGCGAACATGACATATTTATTGTCAAGCATGACAATTATTGTTTTTTTTTGAGCGAAACAGTTTCGTTAAAAAGCATGCAGGAAAAAATTTTTAGCAGAACACTGATGGCATGGTATGCGCCTCATATTATAATGACGGTTACGACAATACTGATACTTTCACTTTTGGGTTGTGCGAGCGAGCGACAGATGTCGATGCCGCTCAAGCCTGTTCCGCGCACTAACAAGAGAGCCGTTTATCGCATTTCGCCGGGCGATCAACTGGCATTGAAGTTTTATTATCATCCGGAGTTGAACACCGAAGCGTGGGTGCGGCCCGATGGTTTTATTTCGCTTGAATTGATCGGCGAAATCAAAGCCGCCGGCCAAACGCCGGCCGCTCTGGATTCGCTCATTGAATATCGCTACGTGCGCTATTTAAAACAGCCGGAAACCGTCGTCATCGTGAAAAGCTCGGTGGCACAAAAAGTTTTTGTCGGTGGCGAGGTGCAAAAACCGCAAATGTTGGCGTTAAATGGCGAGCTGAGCCTGATCGGTTCGATTTTTCAGGCGGAAGGTTTCAAGCCTTCAGCGAATCCCAGCAAGGTTATTTTGCTGCGCAATGATCCGCAACGCGGACCGATGATCATGCGCGTCGATGTCAAGAGCGCGTTGCAGGGGAGAAATCCCGAGGCGAATTTGCCGCTGCAGCCCTATGACGTCGTTTACGTACCCAAGTCCGGCATCGCCAAAGCCGATCTCTTTGTCGCTCAATTCATTGAAAACTTGCTGCCGACGCAAACGATCAACGGTTTCGCCTACATTTATTTTTTGGTCAGAAGATAACCATGTTAGTTTACAACAAAAGCATTTTGACGGGCCGTGATTTCATGCGGGCGCTGTGCCGGCGCTGGAAATTGGTGACCATGATTTTGGTCGTGACGGTCGCGGCTGCGAGCTATTCCGCTTTGACGACGCCGCTGAGTTATCGCGCCACGGCCAAGGTCCTTTTGCGCCGTGACGAACGACCGACGTCATTGACGCAATTTTACAGCCGGCTCACCCAGGAAGAAGAAATAAAATCAGAATTGGAAATTGCCAACAGCCGCCCCGTTTTGCTGAGTGTGTTGCACATGATGCTGGCTGCTGACAGTAACTTAACGCTTTTTCGTAATGATTCTTTGCGAGTGGTACATGGCCTGAGAGCCATTCTTTCGGGCAGAAACGGTCGCATATTGCAGTTATTAAAAATCAACAACTTATGGGACCGTTTCTTGGGAGAACCGCATCCTAACGTTGATGCCATGCGCATGGCAACGTTTGACACCGCGCTAAGCCTGAATGGACCGCTAACAACCATGCACGTTTCAGGTGATACGTTGCGCATTGGGACGCCTGATACCGTACCAAGCCTGAATGGACCGCTGACAGCCATGCACGTTTCAGGTGATACGTTGCGCATTGGGACGTCTGATACCGTACCAAGCCTGAATGGACCGCTGACAACCATGGATGTTTCGCGTGATACGTTGCGCATGGGGACGCCTGACATCGTACCAAGCTTGCGTGGGCCGTTGGCAACCACGGAAATTTCGTTTGATGCGTCGCGCGCTTTGGAAACGTTGGCCGAGGAGTTTCGCCGCCATCTTACCATTGAGGCCGTCAACGGCGCCAACGTGATTGCGATTAGTTTTGAAGCCTCAGACCCAAAGCGCGCGGGTTGGTGTGCCAACGCCCTCGCCAATGCTTACATGGCCTACAATGCGCGCGTATATAGCGGCGCCGGCGCTGACGAGTTTTTAAGCGAGCGCATCCAGTCGACACGGGCCCGGCTGGATAGTTTGGAAAATTTGCTGGAAGCCTATCGCAGCGCCAACAGCATGATCTCCGCGGATAAACAGGAAAATTTACTGCTGGAAAAATTTAAATCGTTCGATCTGCAACTGGCGCAAATGCTCGAACGCCGGCAGGTTCTCGCCGACCGGACCGCGCAACTCCGCCAATTGGAAACCGCCGGCGAAACCCTGGAGGTTCCAACCGCGGAGATGGACGCACATCCGGCCGTGCGGCAATTGTACAGCAAGTTAAGCGAGCTGCGCTTGCAACGCCGCGCGCTTTTGGAAAAATATCAGCCCGATCATCATTTGGTCCTGGATGTTTCACAACAATTGCGCAGTGTGCAGGAAGAATTATCCGGCGAAATTGCGCGGCTGCGGCGTTTGGAAGACGAGCGCCTCAGCGCTTTGAATTTTGAAGTGAACGCGTTGTCTGCGGTTGTGCGTTCGTTGCGAACCAGCATGCAGCAACTCCCGGAAAAAGAACGGACCCTCGGAGATTTGGAAATGACGCGCGATCAAACGCGCAAGCTGTATGACGCGCTGGTCACACGCAAAGAAGAGCTGGGCGTCGAAAAGGCCACGGACCAGCGCTTGTCTCGTGTTGCCATCATCAATCCCGCTGGTATGCCGGTTGAGCCGGTCGGTACCTCCCAAACACGAATCATTGTGCTTGGCGTCGTGCTTGGACTTTGTGCCGGAATTGCGGCGGCCCTGGTGCGCGAATTTTTTGATCGCACCATCAAATCGCCGCAAGAGTTGCATGCCACCTTGGATATTCCGGTGCTGGCGAGTATTTCTGAATCCGCGCCGCAACCGAACTTTAGCCCATTGCAAAATTTGCCGCCCGCCCGTTTGGCAAGCCCGTCCGCCCGCAAATTCAAACAGCTAGACAACCGCACGGGTTTTTCCAATGGCAAACACAACAATCGAGAGCAACGTGAGCATTTTATCCGATAGAACCAACGACACTAATGGCAAACCAGGCTTAGCCACGGAACAATTACGCTTCAAGACGCCAACCCTCGCGACAAGAGAAGCCGCGGCTTTGACCTCCCGTAAATATCGCTTCGCTAAACGCGAACGGGATGCGGATGAAACGCTCATCGCGCCTGCGCCGGCAAATCTGGCGGCGACGGCAGCACCCGTGCCGAATTCATTGAATGATCATCTGCCCGTTTCTTATTCCGCCAAGAGCAACGCTTTGCAAAAAGCCGGACCGGCGGCCTTTTACTCAGGCCGACGTCTCATCGGCCGTGAAATTGAAGGATTGTGGAACGAAATTTTGTTGTTGCGCCGGCAAAATAATGCACAAGTGATTGGGTTTGCCAGCGCTCGCTCCGGCGAGGGAACTACGACCATTTTAGCCAATCTGGCTTTGTCAAACAATGAATTTGAATGGCCGGTTTTACTGGTAGATTTAAATGTCGTGCATCCGCAGCTCGCGGATTTATTTGCTTGCGCCCCAGCGCCTGGCTTTACCGATTTATTGGAGAAGCGCTGCAAATTTCCTGTCGCATCTCGCACTATTGTTGCCAATAAACTCTATTTGTTGCCGCTGGGCTATACTGAAAAAGAAGGCGGGTTAAACTGGGAAATCACCGCCCGTGCTTTATTCATGCTAAAAGAATATTTCGGCCTGATCCTCGTCGATTTGCCGCCGATGAGTGAAAATCCGCAGGCCTTGCATTTGACTTGCGCCACCGACGGCGTTATCCAAGTGGTGCAGGCAGAAACCACGCGGCTCGAATCTGTCAAAGCCGTCAAGCAACAGCTTGAGCGATTGAATGTTCGGCTATTTGGCACGGTGTTGAATCGGCGCCAGTTTCACATTCCGAAATTTCTCTATAAAAATTTTTAACGGCTATTTGGTTGTGGCGGCTTGTCCACATCAGGAAATCATTGATAGGAGATCAATTTTATGAAGGCTGTCATCCTTGCCGGAAACACGGGAACGAAATTGCTCCCGTTGACACAATCCGTTCCCAAGCCGTTGCTGCCGGTGGCCAACACCCCGCTGGCTTTGCACCTCGTGCACCTGCTGAAACGCTCCGGCTTCACCGATTTGATTTTTTGTTTGACGCCGGAAACAACGGCGCTCATGAACGTCTTGGGCAATGGCGAAGCCTGGCAAGTGTGCATTCGCTACGTGGTTGAAGAGCAGCCGCTCGGCACTGGCGGCGCGTTGGGCCAATTGGCGGCGCTTCTGTCGCACGCGCCATTTCTGGTTATGGGTTCGAATTTGCTCTTTAACTACGATTTGCGTGAATTGGTGGCGCAACACCGCCGCGCGGCCGCGGCCGCCACTTTGTTGATCGCGCCGAATGTCGCCGAACATGGCGAAATCGTCGAAATTTCAAAATCCGGTGCCGTGTTACGCATACTTCGCGGCGAAGGTTTGCAGGAAGCCTCGCGCTTTTTTGCCGTCGGGGTTTATTGTTTCGATCCGGTGATCTTCCGTTTCTTTCGCCCGGAAGAAAAGTTTTTGGACATCAAAGAACAACTGGTGTCGCGCTTGCTCGAGGTCGGCATGCCCGTCGCCTCGCAGGAGCTGACGGGAAATTGGCGGTATCTCTATAGCGTCGAAGATTATGTGAAAATGAATTGGGATATTTTGGCCGGGCGCTTGGAAAGCACGGCGCTGCCGAAATCGGCCTCGCAATTGTGGATCGGCGCCAAGGTGCGTTTCGGCCAGGAAGTGAGTCTCATGCCGCCCGTGTCGATTGGCGACAATACGATCGTGCAAGATGGCGCGCAAATCATCGGGCCGACGACGATCGGCGCCAATTGCGTGATCGGCAAAAATGCGAGGCTGGAACACAGCGTAATGTGGAATGAGGGCGTGATGGCCGACGCGAGCGCCGTGCAACGCTGCGTGATTGCCGGCGGCGGGCAAGTCGAAAGCGAGCAGCAAATCAGCGATGCCGTCGTGGTGAAACAACAGCCGACGTCGGCGATTGCGAATTTGCTGGAAAAAAGTTTTAAAATCACCACGATCGTGGCGTCAACCCATGAAGGTTTTTCGGCCGCCAGAAGGCGAAGAATTTTTGAAAGCATGAAACGCACCATTGACGTCATGAGCGCGCTGCTGTGCCTCGCCATTTTTCTGCCGGTGATGGGGTTTATCGTCCTCGCCATAAAAGTTGACAGTCCGGGCCCCACATTGTTTCGGCAACGCCGTTGCGGTCTCAACGGCAAAGAATTTTTTATGTTCAAATTCCGCTCGATGGTGCAAGATGCGGCGCAGCGCCAGGAGCAATTGCGCCATCTGAACCAGCAAGACGGTCCGATTTTCAAGATCAACGATGATCCGCGTTTGACGCGGATTGGGCGTTTTCTCAGAAAATCGAGCCTTGACGAGCTGCCGCAACTGTTCAATATTCTGCGCGGTGAAATGAGCTTTGTCGGGCCGCGGCCGCTGGCGCGCAAAGAATTGCGCTTCAGCCCCTTTTGGTCGGAAATCCGCCAACGCGTGAAACCCGGCCTCACGGGCCTCTGGCAAGTCAGTGGCCGCAGCAACGTCACCTTTTCGGATTGGGTGACGGCGGATACGGAATACGTCTTGCATCAAAGCTTGACGCTCGATTTGAAAATTTTATTCAAAACGCCGCTCAAAGTGCTTTTAAGCGAAGGCGCGTGTTAAAGGTTGGATTGATGGAGTTTTGGATTATTGGAGTTTTGGATTGATGTAATCTTTTATTGATGTAGTTTTTGATTTTATGAAGATAACTCACTTCATGTTACAGTAACATGGACTGGTTACTGATTACTGATTACTGGTTATTGATTACTGACGATGGCCGTATATTCAGCCAACATTTCCTCTCGTCTGCCACGCGCCCTGATCTTCGCCGGATTTTTGCTCGGTTACGCGTGCATGGTTTTGAAATTTACTCAGCTCTCGGAAACCCGGCTGCTGCTGATCATTGCGGCGCTGGGCGCTGTCATTTTTTTGCTGATGCTGCGTGACTGGCATTTGTTGTTTGTCGGGGCCTTCGCTTTTTGCCTGCCCTTGTTGTATATCGACGTCAATCTTTATTATGATCGCACCGCCGGCGGCGACGCCGGCATCGCCTTCAGTGCGGTGGAATTGACAATGATCGCGCTATGGTTGGAATCCATCCTGACCATACCACGCGAAGAGCGCAAGAAGGTTGCGCCGAGCGCGCTACGCTGGCTCATCCCGGCTCTGCTTTTGGCCGCACTCATTTCGCTGCAAGCCGCCATCAAACCGAATCTCGCCTTCTTTGAGTTGATTCGGCTCATTAAAATGGCGCTTTTGTGTTGGTTGGTGGCCGGCACCGTCAATAGCAAAGCTGCGCTGCGCACGATAATCGTGGCGCTTTTTATAACCACGATTTTGCAAAGCGGTATGGGCTTGGCGCAAAAAATAACCGGCGGCGCGCTGGCGGCTGACTTGATCGGTGAAAAAGATCCCATCATGACCGTCGAATTGGACACCGGCGAATCTTTCACGCGGGTCGGGGGCACGCTGGGACATCCCAATGAGTTCGCGCGTTTTCTCAGCTTAATCTTGCCCTTGGCACTGATCGGCATGATCGGCGAGACCGAAAAAAAATTCCGTTGGTTGGCGGCGTTCACTTTTGCCTTCGGCGGCCTGGCGTTACTGCTCACACTCACGCGCGGTGCCTGGTTCGGTATGATTGGCGCGACAGCGTTGATCTTTCTTATGGCGCTGCGGCATCCGGCGCTTAGAACTCGCGCTTGGCGCAGCTTGCGGTTTTTGCTATTGCTCCTCGTGCCGTTGCTGCTTATCAATCTGGGCACGTTGAAATCGCGTTTTACCAGCGATGACAAAGGCTCGTTTGACACGCGTCTGCCGATGGTACGTGTCGCCATGAAAATGATTGCGGCCAATCCCTGGCTTGGCGTCGGCATCGGCAACTATCGTGAGTGGCTTCCGCGCTACGG
>JBOHQZ010000220.1:0-8660 GCA_050732275.1 bacterium | reverse complement strand
GCGCCACCAACGCCGGAGGCCATTTGCAGGAATCCAGATAAAATCCGGTATGGCGCATTCCGGCCGGTTCGAATAATTCTTTGGCAAGGAACGTTTCATACGATTGTCCCGAAACCATCTCGATGATGGCAGCGAGCAAAGTATAGCCGAGATTGGAGTAAGAATATTTTTGCCCGGGGCGTGTTTTGAGCGGCGCGCGCAAGACCGCCGCAATAAATCGCTCGCGGGTGAAATTGTCCTCGTGCGCCAGCTCTGCGGGAAGCCCGGCGGTATGGGCCAACAAATGGTGCAAAGTTATTCCGGCTTTGTCTTTTGGCACATTGGACAGAAACTTGCTGAGACGATCACCAATTTTGAGCCGATTCTGCACTTCCAGCTTCAGAATCGCCGCGGCGGTAAATTGCTTGGTGAGCGAAGCGATGTCAAACACCGTTGCATTCGTGATCGGGATGCCGCGCGCCATATCGGCCCAACCGTAGCCCTTGTGAAGAATGATTTTGCCTTTTTGAGCCACCAGCATCGCGCCCGAGAATCCGAACTTGGCCAGCCGGGTCATGTACTGATCGAGCTTGGCGCCAAGCTTGCCTTCGACAAGGCTCTCGCCATCTTCGTATTGCGCGAAGCTCAATGTCGAATTAAAAAAGAAAATGAAAAGCAGCGGCAGCAATGTTCTTGGTTTTCCCATAGACTCTTTCAGGTGAAATCTTTGTCGCAGACAACGCGCCACGCGGTGTAGAAAAAGAAAAAACTTTAGCTCACGGAATAGAACTCTCACGGAAACAAAAAATTTAAGTGTTTATAATTCATTTCCGTGAGCTGTTCCAATTCCGTGAGCAAATTAGCCTTTGGGGTTGCGGCCCTGGCCTGCCTAGGGCTTTGGCAGGGCAGGCTCGTTCGCGTTAGGCTTCCGCGGCGTCGATTTGTTTGTATTTGGCAACAAAACAAAAAAAGGCCGACCATGCCCTACCGCATGACCGACCTTTTTGAAATTTTCAGAAAACGTAAAACAGACTAACTTACTGAACACGCTGTCATTTTGGAGAAATCTTTTTTGTATTTGACAAAATTGTCTTGAATTGCAAAAAGATTACCACGAAAATGACACGAAGAGAAACGAGTTTTAAAACGGCAAAGTGAATGGCGATACGCGATTGTCTGCCAAAACTTGATTCATATCAACCGCGATGATCGTGTTATTGGCGGAGATGGTGAAGCTATCCAAGCCATCGTCGGCAGGGATATAAGCCGGCACTTGCGCAACCGTACCGGGGCCGCCAGGATTGATCTGTGTGTTGGTGTCGATTTCCCGTTGCATCACCGGCAGACGAATACCCAAATCGCTCATGCGGCGGCCTTCGTAGAAGAAAATTTCCTGACGCGCCAGGTACAAAGCGTACAAAATTTCCACCGGATTGGTGAGCGCGGCAACGGCAGAGGCTTGCAGGCTGGTGCCGGAGATGGCCGGCAGCGGCACTGGCGCGCCGCCTCGTGGCAAGACCAACCCGGCGAGCGCCGGCGCATTCGGCCCGGCTTGCACGGTTCCGCCTTTCGGACGTCCGCTGCGCGGATCGCGATCTGATACGGTGGTGACCGGACGGCTTTTCGCCAGATTGATGGCATTGACGAGCGACTGCACGGCGCCGGCATAATCGCCGTTGGCCAATGCGACTTCCGCCAGAATGAGATGCGCCTCTTCGATTTTTACGGCGGCAATCGGCGCATCTTGCGCCGAGTATTTGGGGTCGAGAAAATCCAAGCGCGGCAACGGCTGCACGTCGTTGGATGAGCGGCTGACCGCATAATTGAAACAGGTGTTGACATTATTGGCCGCATCGTATTGCGCGAAGAACACAAACTCCGGAGATCCGGCGAGCGCTAAATTAGCCTCGGCCGCGGCCTGCGCCTTGTCACCGGCAAGTCGGTACGCGCGCGCCAACACCAAATGAATGCGTGTTGGAAAATCCGCGTGCTGACTCGTCGCCAAAGCGGTTTTGAAATCGTCGATGGCAAGCTGCAGCAACTGCGCCGTGTTAAGGGCGGGACCGTTCTCAACGATGGGAACGGCGGCAAAATTTTCGGCAGCGAGAAGATTGGCCACGCCGCGATAGAACAGCGCTTCGGCTTTTTGCTCGCTGGTGGCCTCGGCGTCGTTGGGAATCACGCCGGTGAGCAAGAAATCCGCCAGCGCGCGCAGCTCTTGCACTTCAAAAAACGGCCCGCTCGTCGAGCTATCCAACGTCAGATCCGACGGAAAAATCGCGGTCGGAAAATCGGTTTGTGGTGAAATGAACGTCGAGGTGTTGTCGTAATTATCGGACGCCACGTCCGTATAATACGCGACGTCCTCAATGGCGTCAGCGAACCGAAAACGCACGCCGTTGAGAAACGGCTTGGTCGCGCCGGTGCCGCCCTCGCGCAAGCTTTCTTCCGTGGTCTGCGGATTTCGCACTTTGGTCGGATCCACGAAATCGCAAGCGTTGAGAGCGAGCACGAAAATAAATATGCAGACAAGGAGCAGCAAAGGTTGCCAACTGTTTCTTTTGTTGTAACGCATCATTTTCGACTCCATATTTTGCACCATTTCAATAAAAAACCAGGTCACGCTTTTTTCAGGCAAATTAAAAACTGGTATCTGCGTCAGCATTCGCTGTTTGACAGGATTTACAGGATCAACAGAATTAGTGTCCAAAGAATCAACCATTTTTTCGGCAAAGTTCTTTACCGTTAATGAGCGCCAATTTTTGATTCGCGTTCATTAGCGTTAATTCGCGGTGAGAGGCTCTTTGGTTGCGACTTACAACGATAGGCTTGACCGCGTTGGATACATATCCAATCAATCCTGTTCATCCTGTCAATAGATTCAGAATTTTGTGCGTTTTGCTGTGCAACAGTCTGACGGAGATCTCCGTTGATCACAACTCCGCCTCCAGCGCGAAACGGAATTGGTGCGGCGGCGGCAAGGTGAAGAAATTGATGCCGCCGACATCCGCGTTCGTGGCGCTGCCATCGCGCAATCCGTGCAGCTCCGGATCCATATTCTTCGCTTTGGCAAATGTCGCCACATTGCGGAGACTGGCGATCAGACGCAAGTGCGTGCCAAAATAACTTTGCGGGAGACGATACGACGCGGTGATTTCGCGAATTTTGAAGAAATCAGCCTTCTCGATGAAAACATCCGAGGCGGTGGCGAAAGTGTAGCCCTCCGGCACGCGCGAGGCCTCCGGCTCACCGCCGTTGAAGTAACGCAACACCGCTCCGGTGTTCAAAACGTAGCCGCCCGTTTGCCCATCGCCCAAAATCGATAGTTGCAAATTGCGCCAGAGCGTTAAATTCGCGCCGAGAGAAAAATATTTATCCGCCAACGGCGAGCGATCCAGTACGGTGTCGAACTCTCTCTGCGGCGTTGCCGGATTGTCGTTCGGTCTCGTGCTTTGAAAGATGCCGACCGGTTTGCCGGCCTCAACGCGCTGCGGCAAGAAACCAAACCCGCCAAGAGAAAAGGGTTGCGCACCGCCCAGGCTCGCAACTTTGTTAGTGAGGGTGGAATATGAGCCGCGCAGCGATAATCTGACGTTACGAGTATTCAAAATCGAGGCGTTGAGGCCAAGCTCGATGCCGGAATTTTTGATCGTGCCGACGTTGCGCAATTGAAATCCCAAGCCGGTGGCCGTCGCGCTGGGAACGGTGAATAAAGCATCGACCGTCCGCGAGCGAAAAGCATTGAACTCCAAGCCGACGCGCTCGCCCAGCAGCGCCGCATCGAAACCAAGCTCGACGGTTCTGGTTTTCTCCGGCCCCAGATCTCCATCACCAGGGTTGCCGAAATTGGCGGCAACGCCGTCCAAATAAGCGCCCTGCACGAAAGTCTTGTCCTTCGTGAACGGCGCGGGGAAGCTGCCGGTTTGTCCCCACGAGCCGCGTACTTTCAATTGATTCCAAGCGCTGCTCCAGGGCAACCAACGCCAAAATGATTCGTCGGAAATATTGTAGGCCACGCCGAATTTGGGATAAGTGGCCAGATTCACGGCATCACCGAAAGCGGTGTTGCCATCGATGCGGACGCCGGCATTCACAAAAAGCTTGTTCCAAATTCCGACTTGCTCGTTGAAGAAAAAGCCGCCGCTAAAAATTTGGCGATTCGATTCCAGCGGCGCCAGGTTCGCGGCATTGTCAAAGTCATCGGTTCCCGGCAAGCCGAACTCGGTCGCGGTCACGCTGCTTTCGCGATCTTCCTGGCGAAAGCCTTGGGCGCCGAAGGTGAAAGCCGAGGTGATATTGCCGGCCTGCGGATATTTGACGGTGCCCGCGTAATCCAACGTCAGCGTGAGAAATTCGCGATCGGAGCGGCCCAAGCCGCCGCCCGGAATGCTGGTAACTGCTGCCGCCGCGATCGGGATGAATTGGCGCTCTTCATTCTTGCGATAATCCATGCCCAGGGTCAGGCGCGTCGAAAAATATTTGACCGGATCGAATGAGGCCGTGGTGCCAAAGATGAAGCGATTGACGGCGTACTTCAAATCCGGCAGCGAATATTCCTGCACCAGTTTGCGCCGGTCCGCATCGGTTACCCCTTCGCCGAAAAATTGCGCGCTGTGCGATTCGACGGCGCCGATCAGATCGGATAGCGCGTTGCCATTGAACATGCGCTCGAAATCGTCGCGCACCAAACCGCCGGAAAAATCAAGCTGCCATTTTTCGTTGGGAATGGCGCGAAAACCGCCGCGAAACGAATACTGGGTGTTGCCATCTTTCGGCAACGTGCCGTCGCTGTCGAGAACGTATCCGCTCAAATGGTAGGTCAGCGTCTCGCTGCCGCCTTCGACGCCCGCCGAATACCTTTGATGATAACCGGATTGCAGGACAGCATCTTTCGTGAAGTTTTCGATGACGAACTTGGTCTCCGGATCGTTCACGCCTTGCTCCACTTTGAGCGTAAAGCGCGGCGGGCCGGCTTTGCCTTTTTTGGTAAAAATCTGGATCACACCGGCAGCCGCTTCGGAGCCGTAAAGCGTCGCCGCGGCGCCGCCTTTGGTCACCTCGACGCGGTCGACGTCGTTAATCAAGATATCCGACAGCGTGCTTTGCACCAGTCCGCCGGAGAGCTGCTCGAGGCGGAAAAAGTCGTTGTTATCCACCTTGACGCCGTCGAGATAAATGACCGGCGTTTGGTTGGCATACGCGCTGTTGACGCCGCGCAAGCGAATGCGGCTACCGGTTCCCGGCATGCCGGAATTGACGTTGACCGAGCCGCCGGTCAAGCGGCCTTGCAACAATTGATCGACGGACAACACCGGCGTCGATTCGATATCGCGGAGATTGATCGTCGAAATCGAAGTGGTTAGCTCTCTTTTCTTCAGCTCGTAACCGGTTCCCGTCACCACGATCTCGTCCATCTCCAGCGCGCTTTCCTTCAATACAAAATCCGCGGTGACTGGCGCATTTGCGGCCACGTTCAACTTCACTTCTTGGGCGTAGTAGCCGATGAAAGTCGCCGTGATGGTTTGCCCTCCAGCCGGTACATTCGTGATTTTATAAGATCCGTCGAGCACACTCGTGCTTCCCAGGCGGGTGTTTTTGACCAACACGTTAGCGCCCGGCAGCGGCTCGCCCGTTTTCGCGTCAGTCACCTTCCCGACAATGGTGCCGACGACCTGGGCAAAGCCGCTGGCCGGATGCAACCAACCAAAGCCCGCGATGATGGCGAGGAAAAACCAAAAACGTTTTTGAAAAAAAGCAAGCATACTCTACCTCCTTTCAGAGATGTAAGAATAAAGAAAGCTTCCCCAACGGATTGATGAACCCGATTTCAACTTTTCGAGGCGCGTGAGCAAGAGAATGGCAGGAGAGGAAAAAGCCAAGATGGGAGCATTACGTGATTTTACAGATGCTGAAACAATAAGCCTCCCGTCGAAATCCGCCGAAAACACCCTGCGGGCTTAGCCGAGGGTCGCCGAGTTATTTTTTAATCTTTTCGGCGACACTCGGTGACTTCGGTGCTCTTCGGCGGAAAATGCTTTTTCGTAAAAATGCGCAAGCCCAATCTGCGCAATGGTCTGTAAAAGGCCATCCCGTTCCTTTGGCGCCGGCTTGATGGGAGTAGCCGCTCTCAGCAAGCCCGAACAAATTCAAGCACAAATCGATATGGCAGTGGAAACACCTCCTTCTTTTTTCGCCAAATGATATTGCCCTTTTTCCCGGAGCCGCGCGATTGCGGCCGTTAAAGTATCGAACAATTCGGCAATCACGAGCGGTTTGGCAATCACTTTTTCGATGCCCTGCTGTCGCGCGGCATTTACCACTTCGAGATTGCGATGCGCGGTGACCAGGAAAAGCGCCAGATGTGGCTGCAACCGTCTCAGCTCACGGCACACTTGTAAACCATTCATGTCCGGTAAGCAATAGTCACACAGAACGATATCGAACGGCTCCTGTTTGACGGCTTCAATAGCTTGGCGGCCGTTCACAACGCCACGCACGAAAAAGCCTTCTTCTCCCAAAAGCTCCCGCAACCCGGCTAACGTGTTAAGGTCGTCCTCGACAATTAACAGGCGACCCAAGATAAAGTGAATCATAGACGCATGCTCTTGATTTCGGTTCCTCGCGTCGGGTGATAAAAAGTAACGAATCAAATCGAATGATGCTATCGCATGAATATGCGATTTTTTGCTTATCGTATTGCCCTGGAAAAACTAACACAATCGCAATGCCTTTGGTTGCAGCTATGCTGCGTTACGCATGAATAGCAACGAGCCTTTCTTTCAATGCCTTCGCGACCGCTTCGGATTTGGAGCGGACTTGCAGTTTCTGGTAAATATGCCGGATGTGCGAGCGCACCGTGTCCTGGCTGATGAACAGCGCGTTGGCAATCATTTTATAACTCATGCCTTTGCACAACTGCGCAAGAATATCTTTTTCGCGTTGCGTCAGCGGCGAATGCGGCTCCATCTGAAACGAACGCACGACCAAGCGCGCGATACTTGCACTCATCGGCGCGCCGCCGTCATGTGCCTCGCGCACGGCCTCGAGCAATTTTTCCGGCGGCATGCCTTTGATGAGATAGCCGCAAGCGCCGGCACAAAGTGCGTCAAAGACCAGGTCGCCGTCATCATAAACCGTCAACACCACGATATTTTGTTGCGGCAGTTTTTTTTTGATCTCGCGAATGCCTTCGATGCCCGACATGCCGGGCAAGCCGATGTCCATCAAAACGATGTCAGGTCGATCATCTTCAATGTCGGCAAGAGCGGTCTCGCAATCGCTATAAGCGCTGGCGCAACAAAAATCGCTGCTGCTGTCGATGAGAAACACCAAATTTTCCCGCAGATCATTGTCGTCTTCGACTATGGTAACGGATATCATAGCATATCCTCTGCATTTTGATGTGTGCAAAAAGTAAAGGAGAATGTCATTCCGGAGGAATCTTTTTTGTTCCTTGCAATAATCTTGAATTGCAAAAGGATTCCTCCGGAATGACATGAATTTATGATCGCATGTTGTTTTTATCTCAAGAAAGTAATTTCCGCTTTCAACAAAATCCATAACCTATTCAGGGTATTGGCCCGATGAACTGAATCTTGGTTCCTCGGCCGGCGCTGGCAATAACATTCAATTGCCCTCGAATTTTTTCGGCGCGTTTTTTGATATAACGCCAATCCGGCCCGGCAACGGAATCGTCGTGGCCGAAACCTTTGCCATCATCCACCAGATAAATCTCCAAGCTTCGGCCATTGGGAACGATCCACAAGGTGACGCTTTTGCAGTCGCCATCCCTGAGGCTGTTTTCCATGCCGGCTTTGAAAATTTGAATGAGATGGCGTTTCCAATCCAACGATAAGCTGATTTGCTCCAATTCTTCGTTAAAGCCGTTGACCTCGAAATCGATTCCGGTTCTGCTAAACAACGCCTCGCCATAATCTTTCAGGCGCTCGGCGACGTTGTAAAGCGAATCCTTGTTGCGATCGAGGGTCCAAATGAAATCTCGCATCGCTTCTGACAAGCTCTTGGCCGTGTCGCTGATTTTGCTCAAGTGCGCCATCGCACGCGGCGAAGCATTATCGAGATTTCTTTTGCTCAATTCGGCAAACAGGGCGATGTTGGTCAACTTTTGCCCAAATTCATCATGAAAATCGTCCGCCACCTGTTTGCGTAGCCGCTCGTTTTCCGCTTTGCGCGCCTGCTCGATTTCCATCATGCGCGCCAATTTTTGCTTCACTCGATAATCGTGGGCAAGCATGAGCAGCAAAATGAAAGTGCCGGCCGCGGCAAAACGAAACCACCACGTTTTCCAAAACGGCGGATAAATGATAATCTTGAGCGCGCCGCCGCGCTCGTTCCAAATTCCATCGCTGTTTGTGCCTTTGGCGTGAAAAATATATTTTCCCGGATTCAAGTTGGTGTAGCTGGCGCTGCGCCGCGTTCCGCCATATATCCACGCTTGGTCGAATCCTTCCAACTTATAGGCATATTGATTTTTAGCCGGATTGGCATAATCCAGCGCCGCAAACTCAATTGAGAAAAAGTTCTCATTGTGCGACAACTCGATTTTCTCCGGCTCGCGACTTACGGTTTCGTCGAATTTTTTGAACGCGCTGATGACGATGGGCGGCACGTAAAAATTGTCTTTGAGGCTGTCGGGAAAGAAACAATTCAAGCCATTTATG
>JBOHQZ010000219.1:0-8689 GCA_050732275.1 bacterium | reverse complement strand
TTACAAATTTCATTGCGGTTGGGATTATTCGCGGGGCCGGCGATACGCATTACTCTATGCTGATCAATCTCAGCGTCAATGGGCTGAATTTGATTTTGGCGCCGACGCTGATTTTCGGCTGGTTGGGCTTGCCGGCGCTCGGTGTGCGTGGTGCGGCGCTGGCTGCCGGAACCTGCCACACACTCGGCTTTTTTGGCACGCTGTATTTGCTGCGCAGCGGCAGGAGTGTGCTCTATCTCTCATTTCGCGAGATGGCGCGGCCCAACCTGCAATCGTTCAAACGGTTGTTCAACGCCGGCATACCGACGACGGTCGAGCAATTGGTTTGGGCGTTTGGCCAGCTCGTCGTCACCGGCTACGTAGCGCAGCTTGGTGTCGAGTTGCTGGCGGCGCATCAAGTGCTCTTGCGCATTCAAGCGATTCTCTCCATGTTGTATATGGGATTCGGCTTGGGCGCGATGACGTTGATGGGCAAAAACCTCGGCGCGGCCAAACGGCGCCTGGCGCAGCACACCGCCGAGATTTCGAGCTGGCTGATGTTTGCCACCGTCATGGTGGTGGTCATCATCCTCGGCGCTTTTCCAAAGCAAGTGATGCGCGTCTTTACCGATGATCCGGAAGTCATTCACATTGGTAAATTCGTCATTCTGGTTTTTGCTGTGGCGCAGATTCCCAAAGCGCTAAACGGCACGCTCATGGGCAATCTGCGCGGCGCCGGCGATTTGCGCTGGCTGATGTGGATGACTATCGCTAGCGCCTTTTTGCTGGAAATCGGCCTTAACTGGTTCGTGGCCTTTGCATGGCATCTCTCGCTGTCAGGCATTTGGGGCGTGCAAGTGCTCGACGAAACGACTCGCTTGGTGCTCAATTATTGGCGTTTTAAAGGTGGCAAGTGGAAATTTTTGCACGTATGAGGCTTGAGCACAACGAATCGCGCAGTTTTAGAGTCTTTTATAGAAGACTGTTGCATTTGACAAATTCGTGATGTGAACAATAAAACTGTCTTCACCAAAGTTGAAGGGTAAAAAAATGGCTATAGCAATAACTCTGACCTTGCCGGAAAACATTATCGAACATGCCAAACGTTTTGGATGGGCTACCCATCGAAATGTTGAAGCGGTTTTGGCTGAGGCATTGGAACTGATGTGGCCGACCCTCGGCAGTTTGCCGGAAGCTAATCTTCATCCGCCAATGTCAAGCCTTTCAGATGAAGAAGTGCTGGCATTGGCCGATAACAAAATGGACCCCATTCAAAACCACCGGCTGGGCGCGCTTCAGGCCAAGGGAAAAGCCAGCGGGCTGACTGTGGATGAGCGTTATGAATTGATGGCGCTCATGCAAATTTATCAGTTGGGCCAACTTCGCAAGTCGGAAGCACTAGCGGAAGCGGTTCAACGTGGATTACGAACGCCACTCCCAGGATGACAAATATACCCGAAAATGTTCGTCAACGAGTGCGGCAACGCGCAGGTAATCGTTGCGAGTATTGTCTTTGTCATCAGGATTATGTCATGGGTTGGCTCCAGGTTGATCATGTCATTCCCATCGTTAAGGACGGTGCCGACTCCGATGATAATCTTTGTCTGGCGTGTGAATTCTGCAATCAATATAAATGGGCAAAGACAGAAGGTATAGACCCTGAGAATGGTCAACTCGTTCCTTTGTTCAATCCGAGACGACAAAAATGGGATGATCATTTTGCTTGGAACGCTGACGGCGCTGAGATTATCGGCCTCACTGCTTGGGGGCGCGCCACTGTTGTTGCTCTTAATTTGAATAATGATTTGGCAATCACCGTTCGCAAAAATTGGATTCGTGCAGGTTGGCATCCACCCGCAAAAGAGTAATTTAGTAGCCGGATTAATTTTATGGTTGAAACTAACATGAATTTCACTTCGGTATTTGAACTGAGCCCGTCTGAGAAGCTTCAACTGGTTAAGGATCTCTGGGATGACCTTGCCACCACTCCCGAAGCCGTCCCAATCCATGATTGGCAAAAGCAAGAGTTGGCTCGCCGTAAAGCCAACCTCCTGAGTAACCCAGCCTCCGGACTCGCCTGGGAAGAAGTCAAGCGAAGGGTGCGTAGCCGTAGTTGCGAGAACAGCTATTGTAATGAGTAATGAAAATGTCCGGCATCTTCATCTCTTTCGAAGGCATTGACTTCTCCGGCAAAACCGAGCAGGCGCGGCGACTGGCGGAAACGCTAAAAGCAGCCGGCTATGATGCCGAGCTGTTGCGCGAGCCTGGCGGCGTCGAGATTGCCGAGGCGATTCGCCACATTTTGCTCGATGCCAAAAACAGCGACATGACCGGCCGCGCTGAGCTTTTGCTCTATGCGGCGGCGCGCGCGCAAATTACTAAAGAAAAAATCCAACCGGCGTTGGCTGCCGGAAAAATCATCATCGTCGACCGCTTCGTCGATTCCACCACCGCGTATCAAGGCCATGGCCGGCAACTCGATTTGGATTTCGTGCGCCGCGTCAATTTTTTCGCGACTTGGGCGACTTTGCCGGTAATTACTTTTCTATTGGACATTCCGCTCGAAGTCGCCGCCGCGCGGTTGCGTCAAAGCGGAAAAGCCGCCGACCGCTTGGAACGCGAAGACCACGCTTTTCACCAGCGCGTGCAACAGGCCTATCTGCAAATCGCGCAAAGTGAACCGGCGCGTTTCGTCGTCATCGATGGCACGCCGAGTATGGACGTAATTTCTCGGCAAATTAACGAAACCTTGCGCCAGCGTTTGGGTTTGAAAATATAGACGCCCCGAAGTCGCCAAAATAAATTTTGGACTAAGAGATGAAGGGCGTCTACGGCCGTAGGCTAAAGCGCCCTGCTGAAAAATTGAAAAAATCACATTAGCCTGATTTATCGGGCTTGCACATCTTAGCCCCGAAATTTATTTCGGGGCGCAATCCGGAGAAAACACATGTTGAAAAAACGCACCGCTGTCTTCGTCGTATTCTGCGCCGCCGCGCTCACCGTCGTCGGATGGGCGCTGGATTGGGGCGTGAGCGTCAGCGCCGATTACGTTCACGAAATCCGCAAGAACATCGAAGTGTTCGGCCTGATCTATCAGGAGATTTCGCGCAAATACGTCGATCCGGTCGATCCCGACAAATTCATGAAAGCCGGCATCAACGGCATGTTGGGTACGCTCGATCCCTATACCGTTTTGATCGAGAAAGAAGACAATGCGCAACTGCAGATTATCACCCACGGCAAGTACGGCGGCCTCGGCATGTCGATCAGCGTGCGCGATGGTTTGGCCACCGTCATCGAGCAACCCTACGAAGGCACACCGGCCTTGAAAGCGGGCATCCGCGAAGGCGACCGCATCATCGAAGTTGATGGCATTGCCACAAAGGACATGAATGTCGAAGAAGTCGCGAGCCGTTTGCGCGGCGAAGTGGGAACTGCGGTTGATCTCAAAGTCATGCGCGAAGGCGAGCCGGTGCCATTGTTGTTTCACCTCATTCGCGCCGAGATCACCATCCACGACGTGACGTATTCCGGCATCATTCGCGACGGCATCGGCTACGTGAAATTGTCGCGCTTCTCCAAAAACGCCGGCTACGAAGTGAACCAGGCCATTCGCGATTTGAAAGACCAGGGTTTGAAGGCGTTGATTTTGGATTTGCGCAACAACCCCGGCGGCCTGCTCGAAGCCGCGGTCGAAGTCGCCGAGAATTTCGTCAAAAAAGGCGAAGCCATCGTCTCCACCAAAGGCCGCGTCGAAGGCAGCGACAAAGCCTATCGCTCCGAGAAGGATCCCGCGCTCGGCAATTTGCCGCTGGTGGTGCTCGTCAATGGTTTGAGCGCCTCAGCCTCTGAAATCGTTGCCGGCGCTATTCAGGATATCGATCGCGGCGTGATCATGGGCGAGACAACATACGGCAAGGGACTCGTACAAACCGTCGTGTCGCTCACCCGCGATTCAGCGCTGAAAATCACCACCGCCAAATATTATGTTCCCAGCGGCCGGTGTATTCAAAAGGAGCAGCCGCATCCTGATGAGCAAGCTGATTTGCTGGCCAGCGCGGCGGAAGACGAAAAGCTTACCGATGTCCGCCTGGAAGCGGAGTCGAGCAAATCCGCAGAAAACAATGTGAAAGCGTCTTCCGAAGTTTTTCGCACCAAAAATGGGCGCGAAGTCTATGGCGGCGGGGGCATCAAACCTGACATCGAAACGTTAAACCAAAAGCTCAACCGTTTTGAATCGTCCCTGCGCCGCAAAGCCATGACGTTCAATTTTGCCGTGACTTATGCCAGCAAGCATCCCACGACCAAACAGCGCGATTTCAAACTCGATGACAATGTTGTGGCTGAGTTTCGCCAATTTTTGCGCGAAAAGAATTTCACTTACACTTCCCAAAGCGAATTGCAATTGGCGGAGCTGAAAAAAACGGCGGAAAGTGAAGGTTATTTGGCCGACTTGCAACCGAGCTTGACGACGCTGGAGCAGGCGCTGCAGCATGAAAAGGACGATGATTTTACCAAAAGCCAGGACTTCATTCGCCAGGAGCTGGAGCGCGAGATCGCTGGCAAGCTCTTCGGATCGAAAGCACAAGTAGAAGTCACGTTCGACGACGATCCGGCGATCAAGAAAGCGTTGGAGGTTTTGCAAAACGTCGACACCTATAACGCTGTATTGAGCGGCCAGGAAACGAAACCGCAAACGAGTCGCAATTAAAAAGTATTTTCCCCAACGGAGGTTTTTATCAGTTGGTCTTCACCCATCCGTTGGGGCTTTTTTTTGGTATGAATTAACTTTTAGTGACGATTATTTCGTTACGAAAAACTGATGAGCAGGAACAATTCTCAAAGGAGCATGTCAGATGGCAGTTGTCAAAACTAAGCGAAAACTCACGACGAAGACGCGGAATAAAGTGGCGCCGAAGAAAAGCCGGTTGTCACGCAATGGGAAGCTTGCTACCAAATATGTTTATGCCTTTGGCGGCGGCAAAGCCGAAGGCCGCGCGGAAATGAAAAATCTGCTCGGCGGCAAAGGCGCCAATTTGCACGAGATGGCGAGCCTCGGCTTGCCGGTGCCGGCGGGCTTCACGATCACCACTGAAGTTTGCACGCATTTTTATGCCAACGGCCACGCCTACCCCAAAACGTTGCAGACGGAAGTCGCGAAAGCAATTCAGCACATCGAGAAAATTATGGGCGCTAAATTTGGCGACAGCAAAAACCCGCAGTTGGTCTCGGTGCGTTCCGGCGCCCGCGTCTCAATGCCCGGCATGATGGACACTGTCCTCAACCTCGGATTGAATGACGACACCGTGCAAGGCCTGGTCGCCAAAACCGGCAACGAACGCTTTGCTTATGATTGCTATCGCCGGTTCGTGCAAATGTACGGCGACGTCGTGCTCGGCCTCAAGCCGCAGCACAAAGACGAGATCGATCCGTTCGAAGAGATTCTCGAAGCAAAGAAACATGCGGCCGGAGCAAAAATTGACAACGAGCTTTCGGCGGCCGCGTTGAAAGAATTGGTGGCGGAATTTAAAGCCGCGATCAAAACCCGCACCGGCCACGACTTTCCGAATGATCCGATGGAACAACTCTGGGGCGCAGTCGGCGCGGTGTTCAGCTCGTGGATGAATGATCGCGCTATTGCGTATCGCAAACTTTATGACATTTCCGAAGATTGGGGCACGGCGGTCAACGTGCAAGCGATGGTGTTCGGCAATATGGGTAATGATTGCGGCACCGGCGTCGCGTTCACGCGCGACCCATCGACCGGCGAAAATATTTTCTACGGCGAGTACCTCATCAACGCGCAAGGCGAAGACGTCGTGGCCGGCACGCGCACGCCGGAGCCGATCGCGCGCTTGGAGCAAGAGATGCCGGAAGTTTACAAGCAACTCTTGACCATTCGCCAAAAGCTCGAGCGCCACTACAAAGACATGCAAGACGTCGAATTCACCGTGCAAAACGGCAAGCTCTGGATGCTGCAAACCCGCAACGGCAAGCGCACCGGTTTTGCGGCGTTCAAGATTGCGCATGATATGGTGCAGGAGAAGTTCATTAAAAAAGAAGAAGCGCTACGCCGTCTCGACCCCAAGGCGCTGAATCAACTGCTGCGGCCGATTTTTGACGCTAAACAAAAAGAAGAAGCTGTACACGCCGGCAAAGTTTTGGCCAAAGGCTTGAATGCCGGCCCCGGCGCCGCGAGTGGCCGCATGGTGTTCAACGCGCCCGACGCAGTTGACTGGAAAAAGAACGGCGAGAAAGTCATCCTCGTCCGTATCGAAACTTCGCCAGAAGATATCAAGGGCATGGATGCTGCTGAAGGCATATTGACCGCGCGCGGCGGCATGACCTCACACGCGGCGCTCGTGGCGCGGCAAATGGGTAAAGTGTGTGTCGCCGGTTGCAGCACGTTGGAAATTGACTACCGCGCACGCACGATGACGGTGAAAGGCCAAACACTACGCGAAGGCGATTGGATTTCCATCGACGGCACCACCGGTGAAGTGATCGCCGGCCAACTCAAAACCAAGCCGTCGGAAATTTTGCAGGTGCTGATTGACAAAACCATGCACCGCGAAGATTCGGCCACGTTCCGGATTTACGAGACGATTATGAATTGGGCCGATGGCATTCGCAAGCTCAACGTGCGCACGAACGCCGATCAGCCCGATCAAGCCGCGAACGCGATTGCATTCGGCGCCGAGGGTATTGGCCTCTGCCGCACCGAGCACATGTTCTTCGGCGGTGACCGTATCGACGCCGTGCGCGAGATGATTTTGTTCGCTGATGACGCCAAAGCTGCCGAAGCTCGAGTGAAGCGCGAAGTGCGAGACCGATTGCAAAAAGCCTCTGAAGAGAAGATCAATGAAGAGATCGAGCGCGAGCTTGTCAATATTGAGGCAATGCAACGCTATCGTCATGCCATCATGAAACTTTTGCCGATGCAACGGCAGGATTTCATCGGTATCTTCGAAGCAATGGAAGGTCTGCCGGTGACGATTCGCACGCTCGATCCGCCGTTGCACGAATTTTTGCCGCACACCGCGCACGAGCAATCTGATTTGGCAGCCAAAATTGGTATGACAGTTGAGAAGGTCAAAGCCAAAGTCGAAGCGCTGCACGAGTTCAATCCCATGCTTGGCCACCGCGGCTGCCGTCTCGGCGTCGTCTATCCCGAAATCACCGAAATGCAAGCGCGCGCCATTCTCGAAGCCGCTTGCGAAATCGCGAAGAGCGGCAAAAAAGTGTTGCCAGAGATTATGATTCCGCTCGTCGCTCACCTCAATGAACTGCGGCTGCAAGCCAAAGTGGTGCGCGAAACCGCCGAAAAAGTATTTGCGGAAAAAGGCACGACGGTCGATTACATGATCGGCACGATGATCGAGCTGCCACGCGCCGCCGTGGTGGCGGATCAAATCGCCAAAGAAGCCGAGTTCTTCAGCTTCGGCACCAATGATCTGACGCAAACCACCTTCGGCCTCTCGCGTGATGATGCCGGACGCTTCCTGCCATATTATGTCGAGCACGAGATTCTCGAAGACGATCCTTTCGATACGCTCGATCAGGAAGGCGTCGGCCAGCTCATGAAATGGGGTGTCGAACGCGGCCGCTCCACTCGCCCCAAGCTCAAAGTCGGCATCTGCGGCGAGCACGGCGGCGATCCGGCGACGGTGAAGTTCTGCCACAAGATCGGCCAGAATTATGTGAGCTGTTCGCCGTTCCGCGTGCCGATCGCGCGTCTTGCTGCGGCGCAAGCAGTGTTGGAAGAAGCTGAGAAGGATTGAAAAGAATTTTAAATTGAAAATTTGAAATTTTCAATTTAAAATTGATGGTCGTGCTAAATCTCGCCCACTCGCGCTGCGGAATCTCCAAAGTCGGGTGGGCGGTTTTATTTGAAACTGCTGCGAAGTCGGACTTGCGCTCGACAGTTCAACTAATTTTTCGCAATCGTGCTGTGCAAGTCCGACTTCACTTTTTCCAGAGCGTTTTGGGCTTGCCGATTAAAAAATTTCTTGCTATCTTTTGCTAATTGAAAAACGATATTCTCAGCAAACGCTTTTATCGTTGAGCCAACATGCTCATCTTCTGCGACTTCGACGGTACCATCGCCCAAAACGACGTGGGCGACATGCTCTTTCAAAATTTTGCAAACGGGCCGGAGTGCGAGAAAGCCGTGCAACGCTGGATACGCGGCGAAATCTCTTCACGCGGGTATTATGAAGTGGCTGCCTTAACCACTTGTATGAATCGCGAACGGCTGAACGATTTTTGTGAGGCACAACCACTGGCTTCCGGCTTTGTCGAATTTGCCCAATTTTGCCAAAAACAAAACTGGCCGTCGATCGTGCTCAGCGACGGTCTCGATTATTATATCCAGCGCATTTTATCGCGGCATGGACTCGATCTGCCAGTCTTCGCCAATCATCTCGAATTCATTAACCCAGATCGCATCGCCGTGAGTTTTCCTTATTTCGAGCACAGTTGTGGCAAATGTGGCAACTGCAAAGGCTATCACATTCGCCGCTTCGCCAGGCCAGGTGAAAGAATCATCTATATTGGCGACGGCTATTCCGACCGCTGCGGCGTGCAGGAAGCGGAGATTATTTTTGCAAAGGGAGATTTGGCGAAGTGGTGCGAGGAGAAGGGGATGGAATATTTTCGGTTTGAAGATTTCTTGCAGGTTTTGTATCTTATAAAAAGATGGAGCAACGAA
>JBOHQZ010000218.1:0-8717 GCA_050732275.1 bacterium | reverse complement strand
ACCCGGCCGTCGTCATAAACATAAACCAGAAAATAGGGCTGCAACGGATTGACCTGCTCATTGCCGGCGGTCTCGCCCTTTTGGCGCAGGCAGAAGACTACGCCGGGCTGAATGAGTGATGAGCGAAGTCAGACTTGCCCTCATGGTGTGGCGATATTATTTCAGCTTCGTTGCGGGCAAGTCTGACTTCACCAGAGGCTGGCGCCAACGCATAAAGCCCGAAGGGCGCGTCTTTCAAGCGTTGTTCATTGTTCTTGATGAAGCGGTCGAGATCGAGGCGGAATTCGTCGAGGGTAAATTCGGTGAGCGTGACATTTTCACCCATGTCTTCGAGATCGAGCACTTCGTCTTTCAAGCGCAGCAGTTGCTTGTCCCGATATTTCAAGTCACCGGCTACCAAGTCTTCGATCTGTTTGGGATCGAGCAAATTGTCTTCGCCGGTGGCGGTGAGATCCACCAACGCCATGCGCGCTTCCACGCGATCTTTGAGATTGATGTACTTGTTGAGATCGGCAGTGGGCCAGAAATTGATGAGCTGAATTTTTTCATTGCGGCTACCGAGGCGGTCGATGCGGCCAAAACGTTGAATGATGCGCACCGGATTCCAATGAATGTCGTAATTGATGAGATAGTCGCAATCCTATAAATTCTGGCCTTCGGAAATGCAATCTGTGGCAATGAGAATGTCGATCTCCTCGGATTGCGGCATGTGCTTCATCTTCGCGCGCTGTTTTGAAAGTGGAGAGAAATTCGTCAGAATGGCATCGAAATCGGTTTGGCTTTGCAAGCCTTTGGGCCGTAAAGTGCTGCGATTTTCCCGGCTGCCGCCGGTAACCATGGCAATGTGCACGCCGAGATATTTTTTCGCCCAATCTTCCAAACACTCGTAAAGATAAACGGCCGTGTCAGCGAAGGCGGTGAAGATCAGCACTTTGCGATTGCCGAGATTCAGCGGTTGCTGCGTTTTCCGGACGATCATATCTTTGAGTTTGCCCAATTTTTGATCGCGTTCCGGCGTGACTGCGCGGGCTACATTGTAAAGATTCGTCAGCGCGCGTTTGTCTTCCTGTAAATCCTCCAGCCAATCGTCGATATTCATATCGGCGAGCTTATATTGCAGTTTTTTGCCAACCACCTCTGTATCTTCTCCCATCTGGGCCAGATCTTCATCGCCATCGAGGTCGGCCTCATCGGGTGTAAACGCATTGAATCCGAAAGTCTCATCAAACCTGAATTCCTGAATTTTGGTTTCAAGTTGGGTTATTTTCTCTAGCGTTCTTTGCATGGAAATCTCAAAAGATTCGATAGAGCTTTCGAGGCGCTTGAGAAAATTGACTTTCATCATGCCGATCAAATAATGCTCACGCCGGGTTTGCGTAAAGGCCTTGATCGAACCTCCCGCGAGCGCCTCGTATTTGCCACGCTGCTCCAGCTTCACGTAAGCAAAGGGGTTGAAGAGCGAAAGCCGGTAGTTGGTGATTTCTTGGTTCAGTTGGTCATAAGAGGGAAATTCGGCGTTCGCATCGATGTCCGGCGCGAGAGAAATGACAGGAAGCCGCTGCGGAAAGGCCCCGAGTGCGGCCAGATCGTAATGCCGCACGATGTGTTTGCGCGAACGCGCGAGGGCCAGTTCATCGAGCAGCTTGAAAAACGCCGAGTCGAGCTTTTCTTGCAAATCCTCCACTCGACGTTCGGGATTCTTATTCGGGTTCGCCCAATTGGTGAATTGGGTTTGTGCGTTCTTGAGGGTTTGGCCGATGTTATTGATTTGGGTGGAATCGCGCAACGCTTCGTCACGCCCGCCGGTGATCAGATAGATTTGATTGCGCAAATCGCGTAGGTTGTTGTTGACGGGCGTGGCAGATAACAAGAGGATTTTAGTTTTTGTGCCCTTTTTGATGATGTCTTCCAGCAAGCGTGCATACCGGCTTTGGGTGATAGTACCGTCCTCGTTGACGCGGCCGTGGCCGCTATTTCGGAAATTATGCGATTCGTCTATAACGATGAGATCGTAATTATCCCAGTTGTTAGTGGCCAGGTCGATGTCGCCGGACTTGCCGTTGTGCCGACTCAAATCCGTGTGCGAGAGCACATCATATCGGAAACGTTCGTTCGCAAAGGGGTTCAACTCGTCGTTGCGCGTGTAGATCGTCCAATTCTCACGCAACTTCTTGGGACATAGGACAAGAATGCTGCGCAGATTCTTCAACTCGAAGTATTTGATCACCGCCAGCGCTTCGAAAGTCTTGCCGAGACCGACACTGTCGGCGATGATGCAGCCGTTGTGTTTCAAAATTTTGTTAATGGCGCCGCGCACGCCATCTTTCTGAAAATCATATAACATGTGCCAGATTCGCGTATCCAGGAATCCGGTCTTTTCATCGAGCTTCTCGTTATTTTTCTGCTCGGAGAAATACTTCTCGAAAATTTGGTACAGCGTTTTGTAGTAAATGAACTCCGGATCGTTCTCAACATAAAGTTGTTCGAGGTATTTCAGAACCTCGTCTTTGACATCTTCAACCAACTCGCTTTTGTCGTTCCAAATCTCCATGAACCAGTTGTGAAGATCGGTGCGGTCACGGTCGCCGTCTACTTCCAGGTTCAATTCGATATTCGGGCTGCCACCCAATCCCAAACCGTTGACGGTAAAATTCGAGCTTCCCGCGATGGCTTTTTCCACGCCGTTGCTATTGCGAATGAAATACATTTTGCCGTGCAGGAAATTGGGCTTGACCATCGATTTGATGTTGACTTTGCGCTTGATCCAATCGGCGCACTCTTTAGCGGCGAGTTTTTGTTGCAAACGGCTGGCGAGCGAAATGACGAGATTGTCATCCTCGATTTTGAATTCCTTTCGATCTTTCTTGCTCGGATCCAAAGATTTCAAAAAACTTGGCTCGCCAAACAAAAAATTCAAGCCGTTGATCGACTCCAACTTTTCTTTCAGGCTCTGATAAGCAAAGATGGTGAAATAGGCTGAAACGATAGCGACTTCGGAGTCGGGATGAAGGTGGGCAGACAAGAAGTCACCTACGGAACCGCGAGTGCGATTATCTCGAATGGAAGATGGAATGCTATGGTTATTTATTGCAACCATGATTGCCCCTATCTTGAAAGAGTTTTAAATAGAATGCAGCAGAATCCGCGTGGTTGGGGACTTTGTGGATTTCCCGAAACGCTGGCACGAGGTATTGCTGAATATTGTCGAAAATGCGCGGCATGAGTCCGTCCTTATTATGCTCCTCCCAACGGAAAATATTCTTATCGCTATGAAAGAGGTTTCAACATCATTTTAAAACGACACTTTGATAAATACCTGCAAGTGAACCTTTTGCAAAACTAAGATTTTGAAACAAATCAGGTGGGATTTGTTGAGGGATTGCGTGGAAGGTGAAAGTCTTGTTGCTATAATAAAAAAAGGAATGACAGCGAGTTTACAACGGCAAGTTTATGGCACGACCACTTCGATTTCCGTAAATCGCTTGAAATCGTCCGAATTAAAAGTTATCAACCGTGTTATGCCATGCGTTAACATGGTTGCCGCGATATTGGTATCGTGAATCTGTTTGCCGATCACCCGATGGCGAGCACCTAAATCAATCAACTTTTGGATTGAAGGTTCGTTTTCGTCGAGCAGTACGGTCTGAGCAAACAGGGCTTCTAATTGCTGGCGCAGCTCATCCCATGTTAAAGGTCGGGACAGGTTTCGACCCAATGTACAGACCGAGATCAATTCCCGAATAATCTGGCCGGATAAGCAGAGCACTTCTTCTTGCTCCACAAGCTGGGTCAACTTGGTTTGAGCGCGTTCATGAAAAACGTGGCCTTCTATGATCCGAGCCACCCACACATTGGTATCAACAAATACAAAGCCATTTTCCATCTTCACCTCCCCCATTCGTCATACATATCCTCACGGCGCAGCAAAGGATCGCCAATAAATTTCACATCTTTGATCACCGGAAGATCCAATTGTTTCGAACGCAGGTGTTTCTTTGTAATCGGCAGATTTTCTTTTTTTATTTTAAATGAAAGAAATTCTGCAAAGTCAATAACTGCTCCCAATTGTTGAGACGGTAATTGTCTGGCGATCTGTTGCAATTTTATTGGGGAAATATCCATAGTGTTTCTCCTGAAAGTTGTTGCCTCTTAATAAAATATACGGCGGTTCTCGAACAAAGTCAAGCAGAGCGGCAGATAATGATGAAAACGATGTTCGTCGTCACGCCTTCAGGCTTTCTCAATGCTGGCGCATCCGACGCCTAAAGGCGTAACTACAAACGCTACTTTTCAACACGCTGAATCCCCTCTAACGCACCTCTCGCCGCTACGGTCAAATTCGCATCGGCGTCTTGCGCCAGAATTTCTTTCAGCGCCGGCGCTGCGTCGCTCACGCTCAAGCGCCCGAGCATGGTGATGGCGGATTGTTGCAGCGCGTACACCGGACTCTGCGTTGTCGCGATCAGCGTTTTGTGCAGCTCTTTGTCGTTGGGGGCGCAATCCGCCCAGGCATTCAAGGCCGCAGCGACGACATTTTGATTGTAAGCGTCGCTCGCGTACTTTTTAATAGTGGCAACGAGCGCCGGATTTTTCAGCTCGCCAAAGGCGCGCAGGCAGCCGACGACGATCTCGTCCTGCCACGATTTGCGGCCAAGCTGCTGCTTGATGAATTCAGGATCCGCCTGCGCATTGGCGCGGGCTAACGCGAGAATGGCCGTGGCCACCACGTCGTTTTGCGCATCGCTTTTGATGACATCCTTTAGTTTTTGTTCCGCCGTTGGTGTGCCGAATTTGGGCAGGGCCAGGACCGCAGCTTTGCGCACGCGATAGTCGGTGGCTTTCAGCGCTTGCGCCAAGGCCTGCTCCGCCGCGGGCGTGCGAATCGTGCCGAGCTGCAATGCGGCTTCAGCGCGAACGCCCCAAAAATCATTTCCGGCAATGCGAGCTGACAAAGCGCTCACGGTGCGTTGCTGCGTCGGAAATTTCGCGGCCAGCTCGCGAATCGCCCAAATTCTGCCAGGCACGGGGGTATTTTTCGTTTGGTAGATCAGCTCGTCGAGGCTCTGCGGAAAGTCCACTTCGGCAATCAAATCGCCTTCGCCGTCAAAACTCACCATCACCGGTTTCTCTTCGCAAGCCAAGAGAAAATTTTCACTCTCATTTCTAATCCAAATTTTTTCCTGCCATCTTTTCGTCGCAGTGGCGATGGTGATTTTAACCGGCAGGTCGAAGATTCCCAGTCCTTCCACCATGGGCTGCACTTGCTTAACGGCAAGGTCGACCAGCTTGCGATCGGCGAGATAACGATAGCTCACTTCAAACTGCGGATGCCCGCCGTTGGTGATCCATTGGTCGAAAAACCATTCGAGATTCTCGCCGGTGGCTTCTTCAATGGCGATTTTCAAATCTTCACTGACGACGTTGGAAAATTCGTGTTTGTGCAGATAATGACCGAGGGCGCGAAAATACGGCTCGTCGCCGAGCACTTGCCGGAGCGTGTGCAAAATGGCCGCGCCTTTCAAGTACGTGTGCTCGGTGTTGTAGATGGTGTTGGCGTCATCGAAATAATGATGCTCCAGGCCGCGAATGATGTGCTGCGAGCGCACATAGCGAATGTACTGATCCTTGGCAATTTGCACATCCAGCAGAAGCTGATCTTTGCCGAGCGACTCTTCGTCCCACAGCATCATCAAATAACTCGCGAAGCTTTCGTTGAGCCAAATGTAGCTGAGATTCCGGCAGGTCAAATTGTCGCCGAACCAATGATGCGCCAACTCGTGGGAGATCGTCGCTTCGGCAGTCCACGCGGAAGTATGTTCATCCAGATTGGGCGCGAAATCTTCCGGCGCATTTTGATCGCGCAAAACCTCGGCGCGATGGCCGGTGACGCCGGTGTGCTCCATGGCGCCGATGGCGTAGTCCGGCACCGCAATTTGGTCATACTTATCCCACGGATATTTGTAGTTGAATCGCTGCGAGAAAAACTCCACCATCTTCGTGGTGTTGCGAAAAGCATACGCGCCTGCTTTGAGCCAGCCGCGCGGCACCCAATAACTTAACGGAATATTGCCGAACGCCGACGCCAAATCGCCTTTCTCAAAATCGCCGACATAAACCGAAATGAGATAATTAGAATGCGGCAGCTTGTGCAGCCAATGAAAAGTCTTCTGTCCATCCGGCTTGGTGAGTGTTTCAACGAGCTTGCCGTTGGAGATGACGACATACGGCGAGGGCACCATGACCAGCATTTCCGTCGAGAATTTGTCGTTCACGTCGTTGTAAATCGGCAGCCAGTTGGCGTGCAAGCCGTTCTCGCCATACGTTGAGACATAGAAAAGCTGTGGGTCGTCGGGATTGCGGCGAAAATACATGCCGCTTTGGGGATTGCCTTCATATTGCACGACGACGGTGAACGTATCAGTGGGATTTTTCGCCTGTGGCAGCGTGATGATGAGCGAGTCGTCGGTCGCTTGAAACGACACGCCGTTGCTGCCTTCCGCCGAGGCTACGCTTTTGACATTCAAATGAATCGCATCGAGGGCAAATTTGTCGAGGCGACGCAGCGGCGCAAGCCGGATCGTCGATTTGCCGAACACCTGCTTTTTCTCGAAATCGAACGACAGCTCGGCTTTGTAATGAATGATGTCATAATTGCGCTCGCGATTGCCGTGATAAGCGCCGGCTGGCAGCTTTTGCGCAAAAAGCGGCACAGCAATAATGAACGCAAGAGAAATGATTGAACTGATGAATCGTTTCATGATGTAATCCTTTCCGAGTTCGTCATTTACGATTTTCTTCCTCGGCTTTCGTCTTCCCAGCCATCCCAAACACCAAAGGATCGCATTTGTGCGCCGAGATCGGTTGCATCAATGAGCTTTTGAATTTCTGAACGCGTTTGCCGCTTCCACGCCACTTCTATTTGCGCGATCGACCGCGGCAACCAGCTCCGGACGGCCGCCGGTGAAGAAACCTGTAATGCGGCCGCTGCCGTAAGAAGAAGCCATCACGTGTTTGTCCAGTTCATTTGCGTGGGTTTTAATTTTGCTCAACTTGAATCATCTAAGCAAGAATCAGTAACAACGGTATGAGCAGGAGAAGCAAAGCCAACGCCAGGACAATTATTCGAATGCCGTCGATTTTCCCCCGCCAGTAATCGGCAACGACTCCGATCAACTTCTCTCGGGCAAATTTTTCGACGGCCTTTGCGTTCACCCGCGTTTCGTCGTTTTTCTGCAAGTCTTTGACGAAATGCTCGATCAACAGGCTTTGCATCTTGCGTAAAACTTTTGACGAAACAAAACGATATGCGGCTCGAAACGGATTTAAACGGCCGGAATTTTGTCGAGCTATTTCATCGATCAATGCTGTAATCTTGTCATTGACGATATGATTGAATTGATCCAACGGAATCCCCTCTTGCCCGACCGGAATTTTTTCAACAATACGGGCCATAGCTGGATCGACCCAGCGATGCAAGCTTTGCTCCAGCCCGCCAAGGCCTTTCAGTATGGTGGGAATGATCGCGAGCACAAAGCCGCTGATTACACCAAAGAGGGTATAAATCATCAAAACCACGGCCGCGATCGCGATTATCAAGATGATTGCAGCGCCCACGTTTGGCCGGAATATTCCAAGCTTGCATAATATGACGCCAGCAACAAAAAAGATGGCTCCGCCAAAGATTGAGTACGCCGCAGATCGCGCCACGTTCAAACCGACATCACGCAGCAAGGTTTTTAGTGAACCATTTTTTGTTTCGGCCAGTGTTTTCATATCATTTTCTTGCTCGGCTTCCATCCACCCAGCCATCCCAAACACCAAAGGATCGCATTTGTGCGCCGAGATCGGTTGTGTCAATGAGCTTTTGAATTTCCGCGCGCGTTTGCCGTTTCCACGCGACGTCCATTTGCGCAAAGTTGTATGTCACCGCGGCGGCGATGGCGGCATTCAAACGCAGTTGTTGCAAATCGACTTTGTCATACGTGTCAGAGCGCGCGTGATAATTCGGGCCGTAATTGGCCGAGGCCTGATTGGCGACGAGATTGGCGACGCCTTGAATCATGAAATCGTAATTGTCAGTGCCGACAATGGGTGCGTCGACGTGCGTGAACGGCCCCAAGCCTTTGACCGGCTCCAACGCGCGATCGACCGCGGCAACCACCTCAGGACGGCCGCCGGTGAAAAAGCCAACAATGCGGCCGCTGCCGATATCGTAAGAAGAAGCCATCACGTGTTGGTCCAGCTCATGCGCGTGGGTTTTTGTATAGCCCCACGAGCCGTTCAAACCCTGCTCTTCACCGTTCCACAAAGCAAAACGAATCGTGCGCTTGGGCTTGAGTCCGAGACGCTTGATCTGTCGTGCGAGATCGATGACGAGCGCGACGTTGCAGCCGTTGTCGAGCGCGCCGTTGCCGAGATCCCATGCATCCAGATGCGCGCCGATGAGCACGACTTCATCCGGCTTCTCGCTGCCGCGAATCTCGCCGATGACGTTGTAGCTTTCATACGGGCCGCCGGTAGCAATGTCGATACGCGCGGTGAGATTGAGCTTTTTACCCGCGCGCAAAAGCCGCGTCGCGCGTTGCGCGGCTTCACGTTCCATGATCAACATTGGATGCTTGTTTTTGATTCCCCGCGAAGCGTTGTGGCGGTAGAGCAAATTGTGTGGGCGCGATGACATGTAAACGACACCGGCCGCGCCGGCAGCAAACGCGCGT
>JBOHQZ010000217.1:0-8743 GCA_050732275.1 bacterium | reverse complement strand
AAAAATTGTCACAACAATCGGGAATGGTTTACGGCTCCAATTGCCCGGGCGCCGTTTCGAGCATGGCGGCGATTGGGTGGCAACCGTTCTGGTGCAGCCAGCCATGGTGATACATCAGCATGAGAGAGAAAGCGTGGGCCGCTTCGGTGATCGTGATTTCGCTCTCACGATGTTGGAATAACAAGTCACTCAGATATTCATCATCAATTTTCGGCGTGTTTATGCTTTCCAAAGCTGTGGACAAGCCGGGTGATGCCTGGCTTGCTCCTTCGTCGAGCTGCTTGGTTGCCGTCGCCAGAACACCGTCCAAAGTGGGCAGAGTAAATCCTAATGCATCAATGAGAATGTTGGGAATCTCCAAATGCGTTGTAGTCGATAGATTTTGTGCATGCTGATAGAGGTGGTCGGGTAAAGAAAGCGTAATCTCAACCATGATGGCCTCGGCGATTTTAGAAACCGTGCTCCTTGCAAAATTTCAGGCCCCACATTTTGGCGAATACGCCTAATTTTTTACCGCATTCGAGGCAACGCCCCATCTTTTCCAATTTTTCGGCCTGGCGTTTTTGTTTTTCCAGCAAGCGCTCCAGCTCCAGCTCGTACGGATTGCCGTCGATGTTGGTGCTGGTACCGATTTTTTCCTGGACGGTCTTCGTCGCGGCTTGGGGTTGAGCGCTGGCGCGCGGCCCCGTGGGCTGCTGCAACGGCTCGCTTCTTTGGCGCGGTCCTTCCGCTTTCGGATGAGCCGCCGGGTTGGGATGCATTGGGCCGTTGGGTCTCGCCGGCGAAGCTGCTCCTGGCGCGTTTGGTGAAGCCGCGCGGTGCGGCGAAGGAGAACCCACACCGGCAGGCGCCGGGCGTGGACTTGCAGGTCTTCCGGCCGGTGCGCCGCCGGGCATGGTTTTGCGGCGTTGGCTCGCCTCGAAAGCTTCGCGCGTGACGACCATGCGTCCCCAAAACTTCAGGCTACCGGTCTCGTCGCCGGTGATCAACGTGGTGCCATCGGGGCTGAACTCGGCGCACGTGAGGTTGCCGGCGATGACGTGGACGAGCTTGCCGTCTTGCACGTTCCACAATTTAACGCTGCGATCTTGAAAATCGCTCGCGGCGAGAATGATGCCGTCCGGGCTGAAACGAACGGAGGTGATGCCCGGGGAAAACGGCTTGAGATTGTGCATGAGTTTGCCGTTGGGCACATCCCAAAGCTGGATGGCTTTGCCATAATGAATGGTGGCAAGAAAATTCGAGTTCGGGCTGAGCGCCATCCAACTGACGGTGCCGGAACGTTCCGGCAACGTATGGAGCAATTTGGCGTTGCGCGCATCATAAAAGCGCACGCTACCGTCGCTCGATCCGCAAATCAACTGCGTGTCATTCGCGCAGAACGCCAAACAGTTGGTCAGGCCGGAACAGCCGAAGAAAGTTTGCAACAGCTTGCCGGTATCCACTTCCCACAGCATCGCGGTGTTGTCCGGGCTGCCGGTTGCCAGCAATTTGCCGTCACGGCTGAACACCACGGTATCGACACTGCTTTTGTGTCCGCTCAGCGTGTAAACGAGCGAACCGTCGACAACATCCCAAACCGTTGCTTGCCGGTCATAGCCGCCCACGGCGAGCTTGCCATCATCCGGGCTGAAAGCAATGCAATGCACCGGCGTCGAGCCATCCGTGAGCGCGTAGATCAATGTGCCCGTGCCGACGTGCCAAAGCTTGACGTTGCCCCGGCGGTCGACGCTCGCCAGCATGCGGCCATTGTTGCTGAACGCCAGATGCGTAATCGCTTCCTGATGCCCTTGCAGCGAGAACGCGAGCTGATTCTCCGGCAAGCGCCAGAGATGAATAACGCCGTCGGCGCCGCCGCTCGCCAGGGTGGCTTGATCCGAGCTGAAGGTCAGGCTGTTGACGCGGCTGGTGTGCGCCGCGATGGTGTGGTGCACCGACTTGTGCACGAGCAAAGACTTGAAGGTTTGCTCGGCTTGCTGGATCATGTTGATCGCTTCGCGGTTGTCAAAATAAGTGTTCCGCACCAAAAACGTTTCCGCCTCGCTCAACAGCCGGCGAATTTCCGCTTCGGCGTTGCGCGCCTCCACCGAGACATAAATCCATTCGTTCAACAGCGCTTCGGTCTTTTGCAGCTTGAGGCGAACGTCGTCGGCGCTTTTGTTGCGCAAGCCGCGAAACAGTTGGTTGACGTCGCTGAGCACGAAGCGAAAATCAAAATCGGTGTCGGCCTTCAAGCAATACGCTTCGTCCAGCTCGATGGCGCGCTTCAAGCTCGCGGCCGCGGTTTTGCCGTCGCCGAGCAGCGCCGCAAATTTGGCTTGATGATAAAAGCCCTCGGAAAGCTGTGGGTAATTTTCGGTGGCTTGAGTGGCCAGCTCGAACGACGCTTGCAAACACTGTTGGGCCTCCGCGGTCTTGCCTTCGATCACTTTTTCGTTGGCCTGGGCATAGCAAGAAATGGAGGCGTGCAGCAGCGCTTCGCCGGCATATCGGCTCGCCTCCGGCAACAGGCGCGACTCGGCTTTGGCATAACGGGCGGCGGCGCGCAAATGTTCTTCGGCCTTCTTGAGGTCAAGAACGTTGCACTCCTCGTTCACACCGTACAGATAAAGCTTGCCGAGCATGAGTTGCGTCATGAAATTCGCATCGTCTTTTTTGGCAGATTCCTGAAAAGCCTCCACTGCCTTGTCGAGCAGGCCTTTTGACAGCCGGTCGCAGCCGATGCGGTAATGTTCACGCGCCTGGGTGAGGGTGGGGTTCTCGAGCGTGGAATGAATGGCGTCCATCCGCTGCAGCAGGTGAAACATGGTCTGGCTTTGAATTTGGACCTGCTCGATCAGCAGCGCCATGTTGTAATCAAAGCTGGCCCGCAGCGCATCGATGGAAGCGCCGACGCCGTTGATGATGTTTTCCAGCCGGCCGAAGCCGCTTTCGATGGTCACGTTGATCGAATCGAAGCCGGTGGCAAACTTCTTTGCCAACACTTCGCGGCTGGCGACGATCTCCTGCGTTTGCTCGGAGATTGCCACCTGCTCCTTTTTGCTGGTGCGGCGAATTTCGCCCCGCAGCCCTTTGAAGACCGTCGTATTCTTGAGGTATTTATCCCAGCGCGTTTGTGAACCGATATAAAAATGAAACATAGTTTATCCTCCTTGTGTGGAGTCTTTCGCTCGTTCTCTCCGCTCGTCACGGCGTTGAAGTTGAACAACGATAATTTTCAATGAGGTGCTCGTGTCGACTCGGCTCTTTTGCCTCGCCATCGGTAAAAAGGGTGGCCGGAGCCTTCGGGTGGAGACTCCGGCCTGGCTGTGTGAGGGGGAGGAGCGACTCTATAAAAATCTGCCCGGCAAATTCTTTAAATTATTTTTCAGGGTCTGGCTTGTGAAGTCCGGCCCGTTCCTCGCGCCGAGCTTCTCTTGTTGCCGTTGTTTTCGATCTCCTGTTGCAATTTCTTAAATTCCTGGCGTTGCTTTTCGAGCTGCCGGTTCAAGCCCGTCGCCGGCGCGTTTTTCCTGGCCAGCAAGCTGGGAACGACTTTGGCCTCGATAAGAATGACCAATTCTTTCTTCCGCACCGCGGTGGAATTGTAGCCGAAGAGGTGGCGGAAGAGCGGCAAATCTTTTAGAATCGGCAAGCCGCGGCGCAACTCCTGTTTCTCGTGGCTCACCAACCCGGCCAATACCGTTTCCTCGCCGTTGAGCAGCAGCACGCGGGTGGCGCCTTCGGTAATATTCTTGGTCGGGCCGAAAGCGTCCGGCTGCACGTCGCTGCGCTCGGCCAGAATTTCAAGATGGATAAAAGTCGAATCGCTGCGGCCGTACAGCGTCGGTTTCACGGTCAAAATCACGCCGGCTTCGTATTCGGTGTAGCGCGAGTTGCCGGCAAAATCTTGCAGGATCAGGTAGAAATTCTTGCCGACTTTGATTTTGCCCTGTTCCCCGTCGAGCACGCGGATTTGCGGCCGCGCCAGAATTTCACCTTTGCTCTTGCTCTCGAATAAGCGCAACAGCGCCGAGACGCTGATCGCCGAGTTTTGCAGTGTGCCGTTGTACGAGGCGCGCAGAAACTCCTTGCCGACATTGGAGGCACCGAGTGTTTGCACGCGCACGGTACCGTTTTTGAACGTCGACCAGTCGATGCCCATCTCGTGCAGCGCCTCGTAATCCGCCTGAAAGAAGACGGCGTTGATCTCGATCTCGCGCGACCAGATGTCGACCGGGTCCTTTACCTCCTCCTCTTCCTTGCCGGCGACCATCTCCTTCACTTCGTAATAACGGTCGCGCATCTCGAACTTCAGCAAGTTGGCGCGCAAAATATATTCGAGCGCGCGCTTCCATTGCATGTTTTCCACCGCCACCCCGATGGGGTTGGTGCGAACCTTGGAATCAATCAGCAGACGGTTTTCAAAGCGCTGGCTGAACCCGTTCAAAATCTCCAAAGCGGTATTGAAAGGAACGTTGCGGTTGAGCGAGACCATCTCATCCGGCCGGTACGGTTGCGGCGGAAACGTTTGTTGCGCTTGCGCGGCCCATGCACATAAAAGAACCAAAATGATCGTCGAGGTAATCTTCATCATTTTTACGCCTATGCTTAGGACGCTCACGCCGCGGGAGGCAGCCATGCGCGCCGTTAATTATATTCGATCGTAAGCTGGAATATTCTGCTGCTGCCGCTTTCGTTTTCGAGCTGAAATTCGGCTTGATTGCGCGACGGCTCGAGGCGCGCCAGGCGGCCCCGCCGAACCTGATCCCCGACTTTCAACGGCACAACCTTGCCGTCTTTGGCGCGCAGATATGCCTTGTCTTTGGTGATGGCCAGCAGCGTGGCCGTCTCGACATCCAACAAGCCGGGCGGCTCCTTGGGCTTGAACGGCGCCTCGACGACAGGCTTGGGCGCGGCCTTGGGCTCGGGTTTAACCTCGATAACGGGAGGGAATAGGCTCTCAAAGGAATCATGCCGAAATTCCGCCTCCCAATTGAACGAGGTCGAGGCCATGGCAACTTCCTGCTTCACCTCCCAATCCTTATTCATCGAATAACCTTCAAACGTAACGTTAAAGCTGACCAGCTTCGGATCATTATCACTGCGCCGCATGGTTACACTTTTGATATGATAGAGCAGCGGATTGCGGGTCATGTGCCAGACCAGCGCGCAAAAGTTGCGATAGTCGCCTTCACCGCTTAACGTGTAAGTAAAGACGGTATATTCGGTTTTGTTTTTTTTGTCGTTGAGATAGAAATCGAAATCCAGTGCCAAATTGTGCGTCCGAATCAGCCAGTTGATATAGGAAAGCGAGAACGCCGGCTCCTCGGTGTTGAGAATTTTTTTGGGCGATTCCTCCCACAACCGCTGCAGGGAGTCACGCTCGGCCGTGACGTTCGCCAGCGTCTCCGCCACTTCCAGCGCGCCGCGCAATTGCGTCGTCAGTTCCTTATTTTTCCCCGACACGCGCTCCAGATCCTTTGCCTCGCTGCGGTACCAAAAAAATCCCACGCCGGAGAGCAGCAGAAGAAAGGCTAGAATCGTCAGGCTATTGCGTTTGGCGTACATGGCTGTAATCCGTGAAACGTAATTCGTAATTCGTAACCATTAACCATTCACAATTATCAATTGCCAATTATTAATTGTCAATTATCCGGCATCCAGTTTCACTTTAATCCAACGACGCGATAATCTTTCATGAGGATGCCGGCGATTTGCGCGGCTTTTTGTTCGGCGGCCGGACGGGTGGCGAAGGCGCCGATGAGAACGCGATATTTGCCCGTGCCGCTGCGTTCATCATTGTAAGTCTCCACCGCGGCGTCGTAGCCCTGCTTGCGATATGCCGCGGCAAACTGGCCGGCAAGCTCTTTGGTGTAACTCGTTGCCGCTTCAATGGTATAGGCGCGATAGATTTCCACTGCGGGCACTGCCGGCTTGGGAGCTTTCGGATTTGATGCCTCTGGAGTGGGTTGCAAAGTTTGCACCATCTCGCGGTTGGAGGCTTGCGTACTGCCATTTGCCGTCGTGCCGTTGGCGGTTTTTATCGATGGCGGCACCGGTGCTTGGGGCCCACGGTCGTCCGACAAATCGAAACTGACCATCTCACGCGCGGTCGTGCGCGCGATGCCATCCGCCGCTCTTGCCGTTATGTTCTCGGTTTTCCGGGGCGCCGCCGGAATTGGCAAATTCGATTTGCTATTCGCCGGTGTCGAAGTTGCCGCCGTGGCTTTGTTGCTTGGATTGGCCCGAATGTCCTCCTTCGCCGGTTGCGTCGAAGTGGCCGGCCGGATGATCCCGCCGGGCGGGACGGCGCCGTTGCGCTTCGCCAAGTCGCCGGCTTTGCTATCACCATTAGACTCGACAGGCTGGCGCGCGCGTTGGGCGTTGGGATCATTGCTCGCGCTTGGCGGCACCAATCCATTCGGCGTGCTCGCCGGGCGCGGCGGCACATTTCCGGGTGTTTGGGGAGGCCCGGGGGAAACGCCCCTTCTGCCAAGAATCAAATTGCCGTTGCTCGCAAAGTGCGCGGTTTCGATCGTGCTGATGCCCTGACCGGATAGTTGCACTTGATCCGGGGGCGTGTTGCGCTCCAAGCTGAACCTGAACGCTTTACGTTTCGCGGCTTCGGATTCGATGCGTGTCACCTGGCTCAGACTGGCGTTTTCCAACTTTTCCGCCAACTGCGGAATCGCATCGCGGTTCATGGAGGTTCCTTTTACCGAGAAGCCGTCCTTCTGTTTCACGATCTCGTCCACCCAAACACCGCCGGTGCGCTCGACGCTGGCATTCAATTTTTGTAAAAACGTAAGAAGCTCGTCGTGTCCCTGGCTCAGGCTGTCGGCCAAGTGGAGATTTTTGCCCAGGCGCTGGCATTGATTATCGAGCTGGAAGACGCGGTCGACGGTCGATTGGTTGTTCGAGATTTGCATCTCCAACTGCGTATTCTTGGCCCGCGTCTCGCGGATGTTGCTGTTGAGCTCGATGATTTGCCAGGTGATAAAGAACGCGGCGATGCCGGTCAGCGCGAGCAAGGCGTAGCCGTGATATTTGAGCTTGAGCACCTGCTGTTGGTCGAGCAAATCCTGCGGCAGCAGATTGGTCGGAATAAAGAACGGGCTTTTGGGCTCGAGCGTTTTCCAGGCCAGCGCGATCGGCACGGCAAATTCCGAAAAGACGCCGCGCTGCGCCTCGGTCGATGACAGGCCGCCCAGCATGCTGGAAGACAGGTAGCGGACATCGGCGGCCGGAAAATACGAAGCGAAAAACTCCGCGGCATTGATGCGGGTGCTCTTGCCGGCGAGCCAGATCGCCGCGATCTCCGGAATGCCGGCTTCGTCCTGCTCGTAGAGCAGCTTGCGGTAGATCACGTCCAAAATGTCCGGCGAAGCGGCGTTCTCGTGAATGATCGAGCTGACGTGAAAAAGGTCCTTGCCGCGCATAAACACCAGCCGGGTGAAATCATCTTCGACATAAACGATGGCGGTGATTTTGCCGCCGTCAAGATCGCTGCTGCGGCGCACCAGGTTGGCCAAAGCCACCTCGGTGGGATCCATCAGCGCCAGAAACAGGTTGCCGCGCACAAACTCGTTGACCTCGCGCATCAGCGTCATCGTCGGCGGATGCTTCTCGTACGACATGACGATGGTGGCGCCATCGTGCGCCATGATGTGCTCTTGACCCAGGTTGGACTCGGCGTCTTTGTCCGTTCCCCCGGCCCGCTCCACGATCGTCGCCATCACGTCCGGCCGCTGGTAGGTGACCATCGACAGCGGAATGTTGAAAGCGATTTTGGTCTTCTTCTTGGTATATTTTTCGAGCAGCCGATAGAGGATTTCCAAATTGCCGTTGTCGGTTTTTTGCTCATTGTCACCGGGCGCTTTGTCACCAAGAGTATCCTTCAAACCGAAAGCATCTTTGGCTTCCGCTTCGTCAGGTTCGGCTTTGCCTTTGTCCAACGGCTGGTTTTCGAGCGTGGTTTTCAACTTCGCCCGTTCCAGTCCCTCGATCCGAATTTGACCGTTGTGGCTGATCAGATGCGCCAGCCGCACTTCCGTGCCGCTGACGGCGAGTCCGAGTGCCTGTTTCATCGTCAATCTGCGCTGTTTAAAGTTAACTCCAAATTCCTTCACACAACAACAGCAACTCTGGATTGATGGATTGATGGATCGCTGGATTACTGGATCAATGGAATCTTCACCGCTCCATCAATCCATCACTCCAACGCTCCATTACTCCATGGCTCCATCACTCCACCAATCCAACACTCCATTACTCCAACGCTCCATCACTCCATTTGGTTTTCACGCCGGCTGCCGATCGTATCGCATCAGATCCTCGAACCGTTTTTTGTTGTTGGCATTGTTCATCGCCTCGTCGTGAGCAACGATGCCGCTCTTGACCAGGCGCGCCAGATCCTGTTCCAAGGTGATCATGCCCTCATTGTTGGACTGTTGAATGATCTGATAAATTTCCTCCGTGCGATTGTTGCGAATGGCGGAGCGCACCGGCACGGTGCCGACCATCACCTCCTTGGCCATTGCCAATTTGCCGTCCAGCGTCGCCACCAGCTTTTGCGAGATGACGCAGGAGACCACGCTGGCCAAACGCTCGCGAATGCGCGGCTGCTCGATCGGCGGCGTTTCTCCTAAAATACGGTCGATGCTCTCGACTGCGGAAGACGTGTGCAACGTCGTAAAAACTTTGTGGCCGCTGTCGGCAGCCTCCAACACCGTGGAAATCGTTTCCGCATCCCGCATCTCAC
>JBOHQZ010000216.1:0-8797 GCA_050732275.1 bacterium | reverse complement strand
ATTTAGCGACGCTGGCCACGACGTTGGACTCCTGCACGGCACTGACCGTGACTTGCAACTGATACGCGCCCGGCCGGAGCTTGCCGAAATCGAGCGTCAATGATTCGCGGCTCGTGGGCTGAGTGACGCTGCGCATTTCGGAAAGGGTGATAGAGACGTCATCGTTTTTGCTGAAAGGTTTGGTGATCGTGCGGAGAAAATTTTTGCCAGTGGAAGCTTCGGAAACGTTGTAATCGATGCGATACTCGTTGTTCAAGCCGATTTTGGACAGATTATAAATTTCGAAATAGACGGTCAACGGAATAGATTTCAGCACGGTGTTGAACGGATAGAGCAGGGTTTTAGGCTCGAGGCTTTCCGCGCCATCGTATGCGGCGCCGGAAACCGGAACGCAAAACTGGATGTCGCTGAGCATGAGGGCGGCGCCCCGGAAGTCACGCACTAAAAGCGGCAGCTTGACCATGCCCTTGCGGGCGCCATTCACCTCCACGGCTTGCACCGCCATGACGTACTGATCGGGAGTACAGTTCAATTCCATCAAGCTCACCGAACCTAAGACGGAGGCTTTTCCCGAGGCCGTGGCCGGAACCTCTTTTTTCTGCTCGCCGCCGGCCATGCGCTGGCCGTTGCGATCGCTCAAGACGTACCCGTAGCTCACCCCGGTCACCGGATTGCCGGTGGAATCCATGGCAAATTGGCTCAAGCCAAGATTCACCGCCACCCCGATCGCCAGGCGCGTGCGGTCTTGGTCGCCGCGAAACTGCGCGATGTCCGCGGAAAAAGGCAGCTCTGACGTCTCCGTTTTATGAACGAAGGCTTCCGGCGGCGATTTTCTGATCGCCTCCTCAGCTTCGAAAATATTGCGTTCGAGCGCGACGCGAATTTCATGGTTAAGCTGATTCAATTGCAACCCGCCGGGCTGGGTGCGCATTCTTTGGCCGACATCTTCCAAATTTCTGGCCAAATCAACGTAAGCCCTCGACACATTTTGGCGGCGCAGATACAAAACCGCGGTTTGCAAAATTCTGTAGCGAAATCTACCGCCGGTGACGGCCTTCATCAAATCCGCCGTTAGGCGAAAATATTTGCCCTGGCGCACGAAATTGAACACCAGGCCGGGCTGGAGGTGCTCGTAGCTCCACGTTTCGTTTTCCAAAACCATGACTTGCCCCGGCGGCAGCAGCGTGCCGGGCGACTCGCGGCCTCTCAGCGGCCTGCCCTGAAGCCCGCGCGCGAGTATGCCCGTATCGGAAGAAGCGGATTGGATCGCCTCGCCGAAAAGCTCCGCATCCGGCAAAAAGATCGAGAGTTCGCGATTCACTTGCATATAGACGCCGGGATCGACGTAGCGATCGCGGGGGCGGCCATATTTAAGATAAATTTTGCCGCGGTCGTCAAAATACGGCGGCCGGTCCATGCTGAACTGTTCGCGCGCGTAATAGCGCCGGCGCAAATGCTCCTCAAGCCGCTCGTTGTTGGGGGTGAAAGGATCGGGGTCGCGCAGCCGCCAATAGCGCGCAATATATTCGGGGCGTTCCGGCAGCGCTAAAGCTTCGTAGTATTGCTTTTCCTTGCCGTCAAGCAAAAGCACGAACTCGGCCTCGTATTCGTTTCTCAGCGTTGCCGTGTCGCTGGTAGGAAGAAGTTGCAAATAAGCTTCGGCTGTTATAGGGATTTTATCTTGCTCCTGAAAACGCGGCGGCAAGAAAAGGGGCAGTGCAAGTGCCACCCATGAAAATCCTGCCAGGTTCTTTTTCATGAAGTACGGCATGAGTTGGGACAGGCCGGAGCTAAAAAAACAGATTATTTTTCGGTGAGACTCGGTGATTTCGGCGCTATTCGGTGGAAAAAAATCACCGCCGAGCGTCACCGAAGTCACCGAGTTTCGCCGGGAAAACCTTTGGGAATTTATTCTGAATTTGAGCGCTTTATGAAATTGAGCAACTTCCAACTTAAGGCGCGCTCATTTGAAGAGACTGTTCAGCGCCTAAAAAGTTTAATTGGGTGCAATTTCCAAACGTTTCTTTTTGACGGGATTACAGGATCAACTGGATTGAATCTTAATCCCGTCCATTCTGTTATCCCGTCTAAAAAATTCAAAATTTTTCTAACTTTTGCTGCGCAATGGCCTAAAAATTTAGGCCGTACGCACGCCGGTTTTCAATCATTGCCAGCGCTTACCTCAGTCCCATTGCGCCTGAATTTTCACCGAAGCGCTCGCCGGATTACCGGGACTGGCACTATGGGAGGCCGCAGCAAAGATAAAGAATGTATGATTGCTCCCGGAAGAAGAGAGCCAGTCATTGCTCGAAGTGAAAATGGTATCACCATCAACGACGGCGTAGGCTCTGGCAGCGCCTAAAGGGTCGGAGGCCGTATATTTTTTCTCTATTTCTACCTTGTACTTGAAGTTTGTGACGCTGCTTATCGCTTGAGAATACTGATCGGATTTGCTCGAAGGGCCATTGTCGCCGAGCACAACTTCAACCCGAACGTAAAGATTGGGCTCTCGTTCGGCAGGCGCAAAACGCGTCGGATTAGAAGAATCACATCCCAAGCACCAGATGAATGCAAACATAGCGGCAATTCCCGGAAAACGATATAGGCAAACTGATTTTAAAAAGCGACGTTTCATATTAACCTCCATAACTCCAAGATTACACACCGTTATTGCGAAAAAGCAAAGATGCCCGCAGTTCCCTTCATGATAACCTGCGGGCATCTCTGAGAAAAACTGCCTAAAAATCCTACAGAGGGATTGTTCAGGGTTTTCGTTCACGGAAGGGAACTCTCGCGGGATCTCATTCCGTGTGCCGTTCCATTTCCGTGAGCGAAATTTCTCTGGCTTGCGGCAGTGCAGGCTTTGCTTTTTTTTGCAAAGATTTCCGCACTTATCCGTGCCTTCCGTGTTAGAAAGGCATCTGGAAAGGCGACACGCGTTTGTCGGCAATCACCTGGTTCATGTCGTGCAAAATCGTAACCACGGTGCCGGCGACGCTGAATTTATCCATCTCATCGGCAGCCGGAATGTGACTCGGCACCACTGTAACCGTACCGGGACTGCCAGGGGCAATTGTGGGGTTGGTTTCGATTTCGCGTTCCATCATCGGCAGGCGCAAGCCCAAATCACTCATGCGGCGGCCTTCGAAGAAAAAGATTTCCTGGCGCGCCAAATACAGAACCCGCATGAGTGCGACGCCGGTCGTTGGCGCGTTTACATCCGCCGCCGCCAGACTGGTGTTGGAAACCAGCGCCACTTGAATGGTCGCGCCTTTGCGATCGACGATCAAGCCGGAGACTTCCCCCGCAGTGGCGCTGGCCTTTACCGTGCCAGCTCCCGGACGAGCGGTGCGGGTGTCGGTATCCCGGAAACTGGACGTGCCGCGGCTCTTCGCCAGGGTTACGGCATTGATCAGGCTGGTCTTGCAGCCGGCCAAATCGTTGGCAGCCAAAGCCACTTCCGCCTTGATGAGATGTGCCTCTTCCATTTTCAAAACCGGAATCGGCGTATCGGTGGCGATGTATTTGGGATCGAGAAAATCCAGGCGCGGCAACGGCTGCATGTCGTTGAGCGCGCGGGTGACGGCAAATGAATTTGAGGTGTTGGTGTCATTGGCCGGATCGTAACGCGCATTGAAAACATAATTGGCCGGGCCGCCGGCAATCGCCAGATCGGCCTCGGCGTTGGCTTGCGCCGCATTGCCGGCCAGGCGATACGCGCGGGACTTGGCGAGATGGAAGCGGGTATTGAGATCACCGGCGGTGCTCGTCGCCAAGCCTTGATCAAAATAGCCGATCGCCGTCGCCGGCAGGTTCTTCCAGTCGACCGGCGGGCCATCCGGTTTGACTGGAACGGCGCCAAAATTTTCCGCCAGCAGCAAATAAGCCATGCCGGCGTAAAAGAAGAATTCGGCTTTTTGCGCCGCCGTGGCGCTGGCATCGGAGGGAACGACCGCCGAGATCGCAAACTCGGCCAGCGCGCGCAGCTCTTGCGGCTCAAAATACGGCCCGGCGCCGCCATTCAAAGTCAGGTCTCTTGGCGTGATGAGGGTGGGTTTGTCCGCCTCCGGAGAAATAAATGTCTGCACATTGTCGTAATTATCCGAAACCACATCGGTGAAATAAGCCATTTGCTCCATGGCGTTTGAGAAGCGCCGTTGCACACCGGCTAAAAAGGGCGTCGCCGTATCTCTGGCGCCGCGGACGTCCTCGCGCGTGGTTTGGGGGTTTTCAACGTCGATCGGATCGATCAGCGCACAGCCTACGATCAGCCCTAAGCTCAATAGACCGAGCAGGCAGAGCCATCGTGCCGGCGTTTTCAGTTGCAATGATTTTGATGAGCGCATATGTTAAAACCTCGATAATGATGCGTTGTTATCGTAGTCCTGCCCCCTTGCCCCGACTTTCATATAAATATGAAATAAGGAAAATCGGGGCTTGTAGGGCACTTTAAAAAGGAAAAATTTCTTGGCCTCAAAAAGCCGCCCACGAGGTTACACCCGTCGGGGGCGGGGCCTACTTTAGTAATTGACCTCAATGCCGAAACGGAATTGTCGCGGCGGCGAAAGCGTAAAGAAGCTGATGCCGCCGGCTTCCGCAGCGCCTCCGCGCACACCGTGCAATTCGGGATCAAAAGTATCGACTCCGGTAAAAGTATAGACGTTGCGCATGCTGGCGGTTAGCGCCAAATCACGCACGTACTTCACGTTCCGGAATTGGTAGCGCGCGACCACCTCGCGCAGCTTGAAGAAGTCCGATTTTTCGATAAAGACGCTGGAAGCGGTTGAAAAAGTGTAGCCCACGGGAATGCGGTCGATCTCCGGTTTCATGGCATCGAAGACTCGCAGCACGGACCCGGTATTCAAGCTGTAACCGCCGGTCTGCCAATCGCCAAGTATAGAGAGGTTGAGGTTGCGAAACAGCGTCGCATTGAGAGCAACGCTTCCCGTTCTTTTGGGCAAAGGATTGAAGTCGAGACGAGTTTCATTTTCCCTGGCAGTCGTTGCCGGATCATCGGTCGCATGAATCGTCCGAAAAACGCCGACCGGCTTGCCCTCTTCCACGCGCTGCGGCAGGAAGCCGAACCCGCCGATGCTAAACGGCGGCGCGCCGCCAAGCTTGGTGACTTTGTTATCCAGCGTCGCCACCGAGGCACGCAACGATACGTTCCAATTCGGCTTCGAGAGGATGGAAGCGTTCACCGCGACTTCAATGCCGTCGTTTTGAATCTCACCGATGTTGCGGAACTGGAAAGCTAAACCAGAAACCGGTTGGCTGGGAACACTGAACAAGGCATCCTTGGTGGTTTCCTTGAACCAGGTAAACTCAACACCGACGCGCTCATTCAGAAAAGCCGCGTCAAAGCCAATATCGAGGCCGGTGGTTTTTTCCGGTTTGATTTCCGAATTGCCGGGATTGCCAAAGCCGGCAGCCGAAGCGCCGAGGAACGGGCCGGTGGCAAAGGTGCTGTCTTTGACGAACGGCGAGGGGAAAGTGCCGGTTTGGCCCCAGGAAGCTCTCACCTTCATCCCACCCCAAAACTTCGGCAAAAAGCTATTCTGCCAGAATGACTCGTCCGAGACGTTATAGGCTATGCCGGCCTTTGGATAAACCTGCAAGCCGACGTCGTCGCCAAAAGCACTGTTGCCGTCAACGCGCACGGCGCCGTTGAGGTAAAGTCGATTGAACAAACCGAGCTGCTCATTAAAGAAAAAGCCGCCGTTAAACAGCTCTTGATTGGCTTCGAAAGCGGTAATGTTGGCGGCGTTGTCAAAATCATCGGTGCCAGGCAGGCCGAAGCGCGTGGCGTTGACATTAACGGTGCGAATTTCCTCGCGAAAACCTTGGACGCCAAAAGTGAAAGCCGAGGTCAGATTGCCGGTTGAGGGGTAATTAACGGTTCCGGCATAATCCATGGTAATGCTCAGATATTCGCGGTCGAAGCGGGAAACACCGCCTCCCGGCGTACTGGTGACGACCTGTGAGATAATAGGATTGAATTGACGCTGCTCGTTTTTACGATAATCGGTTCCGACCGTCAAGCGGTGCTTGAACCATTTGAACGGCGCATAATCCGCCGAGGTGGAAAAGGTAAAGCGGTTCACTGCTTCGGTCAACTTCGGGGCGATCAATTCGTCATTATATTTTGCCAGGTACTGCTCGTTTGTAAAGCCTTTGTACGGGCTGGCTTGGTTAACCGGGTTAAACCATCCACGCTCAGCCTGGGTGAGCAATCCGGCGATGGCGTTGTCGCTGAACGCGCGGCCAAAATCATCGCGGGCCAGCTTGGCGGAAAAATCCAGTTGCAATTTTTCCGAAGCAAAAACCCGCAAACCGCCGTTGAGCGAATAGAGAATGTCGTCTACATTGGGGAGGTTACCCTGGCTTTCCTGCATGCGGCCGCTGAAGTTGTACGTCGCGTTCTCGCTGCCGCCGGTCAAGCCGACCGAATAGCTTTGGAAGTAGCCATTCTCGATAACTTGATTCTTGGTAAAATCCTCGATGATGAATTGATCGTATGCCTGGTTATAGCCTTGCTCGACCCGAAACGTCCATTGCGGCGGGCCGGCCTTGCCTTTTTTGGTAAAAATCTGGAGAACGCCGGAAGCGGCCTCGGAGCCGTATAGGGTAGTGGCGGCGCCACCTTTAAGCAACTCGACACGTTCGATGTCGCCGACCAGAATATCATTCAACGAGCTGGAGAGCGGTCCGCCGGAACCCAGGCCAAAGTTGCTGTTTCTATCCACGCGAACGCCATCGACATAAATCACCGGGGTTTCGGAGGCCACCACGCTGGTCACTCCGCGTGCACGAATCAAGCTGCCAGTCCCCGGCATCCCGGTGCTCAAGTTTACCGTGGCCCCCGGAAGCCGGCCTTGCAGAAGCTGATCGATGGATTGCACCGGCGCGGTTTGAATGTCCTGCACCGTCAAAGTTGAAACCGGCGTGGTGAGCTCGCGTTTTTGCACACCGGCGCCGGTGCCGGTAACCACGATCTCGCCCAATTGCAGCACGCTTTGTCTCAACTGAAAGTTGGCCGTGGCCGAGGCGCTGGAACTAACCTCGACTTGCGTTTCTTCGGTGAAGTATCCGATGAACCGGACAAAAACCGTGTAAGTCCCCGGCGGCACGTTGCGAATGGTATAAGCGCCATCCGGATCGGTCGCCGCGCCGCGGTTGGTCCCTTTGATGAGAATCTGCGCGCCTGGCATGCCTTCCCCGGTTTTTGAGTCGGTCACCTTGCCGGATATGCTGCCGGTGGATTGCGCCAGCGCATGATATGGAAACAGCATCAGTGCCAGCAAAACAACCAATCCTGTGATAACGACGGCACGGGATAAGGCGAGTGAGTTTTGTCTCGCTCCAAACATAGGTTTTCCTCCTTGCCTGGTTGGTTAAAAGTTGATAGATAGGATTAGCTCACGAAACCACCACAAAAAAGAAAGCAAGCTTGGCTCATACCCTCCTTTCGTTGGTTCCAAACCGAACTATTTTTAAGCCGAATTGCCGAACGCGCGGACGAATACCGTGGCCGACAATGCAGGCGAAAACTTGAGTTAATAAATGCAGATGACAGAGGAAGGAAACAAATTACAAACAGTGACCTAAACAGTGTGTAATATAGCGCAACCTTAAATCAGGAAAGAGCCGCGTCGAGCGGCAGACTGTGAATTTACTCAAAAACCACAATCTTCATATAGGCTATTGTAAAGCCAAGCATACCAAACGTACAACCCCTGCCGTTAGGAAGTTTGGCAAACATAGCAACTACAGAGCACAGATGCGAGAGGAAGGAAACAAAATACAACCGACGACTTCAATCGCGTGTAAATTGCGTAACCTTGATTTCAATGGAGAAAGCCGCATACAGCGGCAAAAAATTGCAACTTAAAATTATTTACAAAATTTATACCATTTAGTAAAAACTGAAACAAATACATACTAAGGTGTTGATTTACATGGTTTTTAAAAAATCGTCAACCTGTTCTGGCAGGTCAAAATATATGCAAAAAATTGCATGCGTGCAACCAAAGTTTGCACTTTAGTATGGCAAAAACATCGGCTATTTGTAGTTTTTGCAACTTGGTTTTTCATTCCAAAAACCAGTTGACTCTCTTCGCAAAAATCTTTATCTTTATACAAATAATTGGGAGTTTAAAATATCGATGACAGTAGCGTTATACAAAAAGTTGGATGAGGTCGAACCACAGCTCAGAGGGGTTCTTTTTGCCATTCTCGAAGAGATCGAACGGCAAAGAGAGGAAACCGTCACAAAAAGCGAGTTTAATGAGCTGCGGAAGATAGTTGGGGAGCTTGCCCTAGCCCAGAGACAAACAGCAAAAGAATTAAAAGAACTGGCCGAAGCGCAAAAGCAATCGGAAATCAGGTTGAGCAAATTGGAGACGGTTGTCGGTGAATTGGCGGAAGCGCAAAAGCAATCGGAAATCAAGTTAACTGAATTGGCGGAAGCGCAAAAGCAATCGGAAATCAAGTTAACTGAATTGGCGGAAGCGCAAAAGCAATCGGAAATCAGGTTGAGCAGACTGGAAGTGGCTGTCAACAGGCTGGCAGACACCCTCCAAGATTTAGTTAAAGAGCATTCGAAAACGAGGGCGCAGCTAAACGGCCTCAGCACCACCGTCGGCTTCGTTTTAGAAAATGAAGCTTATAAATTTTTGCCGGCGCTCTTAAAGCAAGAGTTCGGGCTTGAAGTGCAGGGGAAGCTCATGCGGAAGTTTGTCACGGACAAAAAAGGTGAGCAAATCGAAGTGAATATTATCGGCGAGGCCGTGCGGAA
>JBOHQZ010000215.1:0-8807 GCA_050732275.1 bacterium | reverse complement strand
GTCACGGTTTCGCCGGTGAACCCGAATCGCGTTTGGGCGAATATCGAGGCGGAGGAGGGCGGGGTTTTTCGCTCGGATGATGGCGGCAACAAATGGCGTCGCGTCAATGATGACCGCCGGCTCCGGCAGCGCGCCTGGTATTACACGCACATTTATGCCGACACCAAGAATCCGGAAACCGTTTATGTGCTCAATGTGCAGTTTTTCAAATCGGTTGACGGCGGCAAAACTTACGAAACGATTCGCGTGCCGCACGGCGATAATCACGATCTGTGGATCGCGCCGGAAGACAATATGCGCATGGTCAGCGGCAACGACGGCGGCGCGTGCGTGACGTTCAACGGCGGCAAATCGTGGAGTACGATCGATAATCAGCCGACGGCGCAATTTTATCACGTCATCACCGACAATCGGTTTCCATACTACGTTTATGGCGCGCAGCAGGACAACAGCACGGTCGCCATTGCGAGCCGCACCAATGGCTTCGGCATTACGGTGCGCGATTGGTATGCGGTCGGCGGCGGCGAGAGCGGGTATATCGCACCGCACCCGAGCGATGCGAACATCGTATATGCCGGCAGCTATGGCGGCTACTTGACGCGCTACGATCATCGCACGCAAGAAGAGCGCAACATTATGGCGTGGCCGGAAAATCCGATGGGCGCCGGCGCCGCAGATTTGACCTATCGTTTTCAATGGACCTTCCCGATTGTCATTTCACCGCACGATCCGAATACCGTCTACGCCGCCGGTAATGTGCTCTTCAAATCGACGAATGAAGGACAAACGTGGGAGCCGATCAGTCCGGATTTGACGCGCAACGACAAGAGCAAGCAAGGGCCATCCGGCGGCGATATTACGAAAGACAATACGAGCGTCGAATATTATTGCACGATTTTCGCAGTGGCAGAATCGCCTTTGCAGAAAGGCTTGATTTGGACCGGCTCGGATGATGGACTCGTGCACGTGACAACGGATGCCGGCAAGAATTGGCAAAACGTCACGCCGAAAGGGATGCCGGAGATGCAAAAAGCGACATCTCAAGAATGGAGTATGATCAGTAATATTGATGTTTCAGCACACCATACCGGAACCGCATATCTCGCGGTGAATCGCTACAAGCACGATGATTTCAAGCCATACATTTATAAGACGCGCGATGCCGGCAAAACCTGGATGCTGCTCAACAAAGGTATTCCTGAGGGCGCGTTCGTGCGGGCGGTGCGCGAAGATCCGAAACGCAAAGGTTTGCTGTATGCTGGAACTGAAACCGGCGTTTATACGTCGTTCGATGATGGCGCGAATTGGCAAGCCTTGCAACTCAATCTGCCGGTCGTGCCGATCACCGACATGGTGGTGAAGGAGAACGATCTCGTCGTAGCGACGCAAGGCCGGTCGTTTTGGATTCTCGATGATCTCACGCCGCTGCATCAGCTTTCGGATAAAGTTGCGGCTTCGACGACGCACTTGTTCAAGCCCCGTGCGGCGTATCGTTTTGGCGGCGGCAGTTTTCCGATCCCAGGCGTCGGCCAGAATCCGCCGAATGGTGTCGTGATTTATTATTATTTAAACACCAAACCGGAAGGCGACATTCGTCTGGAGATTTTGGACGCGAAGGGCGACACGATCAAAACTTTCAGCAGCAAAGAGAAGAAACAAGAAGGCGAGGGTGGAGGGTTTCTGGCAGAAATTTTTGGCATCACGAGCAACCCTGACCAGCTTCCCAAAGAAGCGGGGATGAATCGATTCGTGTGGGATATGCGCTATCCCGATGCAGTCAGAACTCCCGGCGCGGTGCTGTGGGGCGGCAGCTTGCGCGGGCCGGTGGCTGTGCCAGGAAATTATCAAGTGCGGTTGATTTTTGGCAATCAAATTCTGATCGAGCCTTTTGAGATTAAAGTCGATCCCCGACTCAATCTCGCGCTGGCAGATTACCAGAAGCAATTCGACTTTCTCATCAAAGTCCGCGATAAAATTTCGGCGGCGCACGAAGCGGTGAACTTCATTCGCGACGTGCGCAAGCAAGTTGACGATTTGTCGAAACGCGTGAGCGAGGCCGGCACGGATGGCAAAGCCGTCACCGCCGCAGCGAAAGATTTGAATGAGAAGATGAAGGCAATTGAAGAAGAGATCATTCAAGTCAAAGCCAAGAGCAGCCAGGATCCGCTGAATTATCCGATCAAGCTCAACAACAAAATTGCGGTCTTAGCCGATGTCGCCAGCAGCATGGACGCGCCACCGACCGATGCATCTGCGGCTGTCTTCAATCAGCTTTCCACGAAGCTCGACGCCGAGCTCGCGAAGTTGGAAACGATCAAGACAACTGATCTGCCGGCGTTCAACAAGCTGGTGCGTGAGCAGGAGGTGCCGGCGATTGTGGTGGGGAAGAAGGGAATGACGGGCGGGACGAGGTAAGTTTGTCGGTTCGATTGGTGGTGTAGATGAATTGACTCATTTTCGAGCAAGTCATATTCCTGACAAGCCCCTAAAGTTTCACGAAGCTTTAGGGGCTTTTTTGTGCTTGCGCTTAACACCATCTTGTACCTCGTTAAGCCGAGGCCATATCACAGTACCGTCCATGAGGTACACGGGAATCCCCAATGCTTTAAGCTTTGGCAGAAATTTTTTCAACACCACATCGACATCCGCGGGGTCAATAACCAAGCCGCTTAAATACTGAGGGGCGATCTTATCGCGAACGTAGACCTCATCCCTGCAAGCAACCATCCAGTGTTTGCCCATGTCTTGAGGCGTAAGAAAAGGAACACTTGGCTCAACAAGCACCGTAAAATGTCCGGGCCGAGACCATAAATAAAGGCCGGATTTGGGTCCGAATTGATGCAAGAAGACCAGGCTATCGTAAGGCACCGGCGCACCGATAACGACAATATTGAGATCGGAGCGAACAGAACCGTCGTCGCACGATGCCGGAGCTACCAGGCCATTCGCAAGAATGCGCGCCAGACGATCTACTCTTGGTATATCCCGCCTTTGAGGAAATCGCGAGAAATTGTGAAATAAATCACCAGGCTGCCACAATTGCCCGACCCTGGAATGCGCCAAGGACTCCGCGGCAAGTTCATGAACACCGAAACTCTTGGTTTGAGAAACCCGCGGCGCGCGTTTAGAGCGGTTATCGAGCATGGTTCATCAGGATAAGATGATTTGTTTAGAAAAATATAAAAAAGTCAATAAAAGAGCAACTATTCAGGACGCTTTTTGCCGGGTGTTCTTATTGGCTTGTTGCGTTAGCGAGTGTATCAGTAGCCCATTGATTGATACTCTTGCCACTGACTTCAGCAGCCATGGCCACCGCGGCGTGAACTTCCGGCGGAACGCGCAGCATGATTTTTCCGGAATAGGATTTCTGAGGAGGACGATGCAGTTTCTCGCAAGTCTCAAGATAGTCATCAACTGCTTCTTTAAAAGCGGCGCGCAATTTTGCCACTGATTCGCCGTGAAATCCGACGATGTCATTAATGCCGGCAATATGGCCGACAAAGCAGCCATCTTCATCGCTGTATTCGATTCGGGCAGCATATCCTTTGTATGTCATTGTATTGGAAGGAACCGGCATTTTGAAGATAGCTTCCAGGGTTTTTTGATGTTGTTTGTTCATCTTTCTATATGGTAGCAATATATGCTATCATACGCAAGGACTTTGTGATCGTGTTTGAAGAATGCATTTTTCAAGTGAAAGTCAAGCGCGGTAGAATCCGTTGAATTATCCGATTAAGCTCAACAACCGGATAGCGGTTTTGTTTTACTGAATCTTTCTTGAGTCAACCCCGCTGGCGAAATAGGAAGCGCAAAACTTGCCAAGTGCAATTTCTAATTCGAGCTTGGCTGTTGTTTTACACCAAATCCGCAAGATCGACACCGTACCCAAAAGAAGTGCCCTCGTGCGCCACAACTCCTTCAATCCTTGCACCGGAACCTGTGGGAATGACATGAATAACGCCGAAATTGAAGTCATTCACGAAGTCGCGCATCGTCGAGCGAATTCCGGGAGCGACTTCAAAATCCTCGTCTAAATAAACACCGAGTATGGGTTCCTTGCTGCCGCCGGCATTTTGGCTGATTCCGGATGAAATGAGGCAGGGGGCCTTGAAGTCCGGATTGCTGGAGGAGATATCAAAAATGCCGCCGACGTGAATATCGCCGGCGAGAAACAACACACTTCTGGGCTGCCCGGAGATGCGATTGGCCAGGCGGGATCTTCCCACCTTTTGAATGAGCTGAATTTGTTCCGGACGACAGAGGTGGTTAGACCATTGATCGCGCGCCTCATCGATTGAGTTAAGCTGAAAAGAGCCAAGATTAAACTGTCTGCCTGTAAGTCTGGATAGATGGCTGCCGACCGCAGCCTTGCCCAGATCAACTACTCTTTGGATACCTTTGCTGCCTCTCAGATTCAGCAGGCCTTCAAGATCGCCGGCTTTGAAAAGCTCGACATCGTCGGTACGACGGCCAAGCAACTTCTGCGTCTGTCCTTCCGGATCCATCGAGGCGATTGGCGTCGGGGTAACAACGGCCAGCGCCTCGACTTCGGCGGCGAGGTTCTCAAGCACGGCGTCAACGAACTGCCACTGTTCATTGCCCAGGACCGGGTACTCTTTTCTAAACACATCCCGTTCGCCGCGACTATCCAGCACCAGTATCACGGTTCGACCGCAACGGAATGCGTACGGCATGGCCCGGCGAATGCCATGTACAGGCGGACCGGAAAAATAATTGGGCAAAGCAACGTTGATGGTATCCTGCGGCAGCGGATTGTGGCAACCCTGGAAATGCCAGTACACATCACGACAGTCTTCGAAGTAAGCATTGAACTGCTCGAAAATCTTTCTGCCGGCCGGAAAACGATTCGCCAGTGTCGGACTGTCCTGCGCCATCGAGCCCCAGCCATCGCGGATGTCATGATCATCCCACATCATGTAAGTCGGAACATTCGCCATGACGCGACGCACCGGCTCCCGCGACCAGTTTAAGCGATACTTTTCCGTCAGCGCCCGGCGGCGAACCGGGGAACGCGACTTGAAATGCTCGTCAAAAACATCAGGGTCGTCTTCATCGATATAAACCTGATCTCCCATCATCAGCACAAAATGCGGTTGCGATTCCTTGATGAAATCCTCGAATTGCGGCCAGAGGCCATCCTTCTCTGCCGAGCTGCAGGAAATGGCGGCGAATTGGATGTTGGTCATGGAATTGGGATCAGGCATGGTGCGGAACCGGCCACGTGTTTGCGGCACGAAGCGGCCGCGCCGGAAAATTTGATAGCGATAGATGCGATCGGGTCTCAAGCCCGTCACCGTCGCTATCGCGGTGCCAAACTCGATCGGGCCGGTCTCGGTGCTTGCAAAGCCGAACAAGCCAACGCCGTGAACGCGCAGGCTATAAAGCCCAGGATGATCGAAAACCTGAATCCAAATTCGCGTCGATTCGTGATCAGTATGTCCGATGATCGGCCCAAGCTTCAAGCGATTGACTGAGTCCCGTGAGTTCATTCCTTGATCTTGCACTTATAAAAGTCAAACCCTGGCCTGTCTAAGGCTTTGCCCCGTCCGCTTCCTCATGTTTAAGCTTTAAAAGGAAAAGCGAGATTCATCAATAATAGTCGCTGAAATCCATTAGTCTCTTTAAAGTGAAATCTGGGCAAAAAAGCAAAGACAGAAAAATGAGGGACAGAAAAATAGAGTTAAAATCGGGATCATTTGATCTGCCTGCGTTTTTCTCTGCGCTCGGTGATTTTGACATCTTCTTGCAGTCCCTTGCCAATTGCTTGCCGGATTTCCAAAGCTTGCTGTGAAGAGAGCGCAAACTCAACCGGCTCCGGCGGAGTGAGCACAATGCGCCGGCGCGCAAAAACGCCTTCATCTCCTTTCAAATGAGCCAGGAAAGCGCCCACTTCCTTGTTCTGCTTTTCGATCTCCGGCGCCGCGTTGAGGATATGCGCCATATCGCGCAAGGTTTTTGCGCCGGCCTGTTCGAGCAAACGAATGTGTTCCGATTTCAAGCGCAAGGTCTTGGCGGCAGTTCTGAATGAAATATTGCGCTCGTCATTGGGGGCGAGCCGTCCCCAGCGATTGATCAAAATGTCTACCACCTTGGGATGATCGAGTCTGGGGTCGCCTTCCGGCAATTCCTGCAGATTGTATAAAAAGGTATTCAGCCTTTGCGCGAGGGTGTTCCATTTGGTGATCGTTTGCAGCGCTCTGGCTCGCACCGAGGCAAGCGACGGCGCTACATTGATTCTGGTGTCGCCAACCGGAAAATCAATGGGAACCGGAGAGCTGCCGAACCCGGTTGTGGTCGAGCTGGAGACCTCCAACGCGCCCGCGTCGTTGGGCGCAAAACAAGTTTTCAGGAGACGGCTGTCGTTGAGGACGGTGCCGCGTTCCAGCGGTGATTTCGTCAACTCCTCTTCGTACTCGGCGCGCAGGGTTTCCAGCCATAGCTCGAGCAAGTGTTTGTAGTTTACACTAGCCGCCGAAGCCTGGCCGGAGATCGCGCTGGGCGAGACCACCACCGCTTCCACAATTTGACTCAACAGCCGGATAGCCCACAGCCTCACGACCGGCCTTTTGAAATCCTCGGCCGGATCGAGCTGCTCGACGATGTCGATGTCCAGCTCATCCAGCGGCGTGCCGGGTGGAAACCGGTCATAGAGCAGACGCACGATGCGCGCGAGCTGAAGAAGGTCGGGCACCAACGGCTCGTTGAAGCTCGGCTCCGGCGGCGGATTATCCAGCAGGCAAATCCGGCTGAGCCTGGCCTCAACGCAAAATTCCTGATCTTTCGGCACGACGATGACCGCGGTAAATTCCTGAATGCCTTCGATGCCGGTCGAGCGCCGGTGCAGAAGCTGATTGAACCACAGATTCGGATCGCTGGGATCGATGGACAGCAGTTGCAAAGGCCGCGGAAACATCGAAAAGCGCAGGTACGGCGTTCCCAGAAACTTCGCGCTCAACAACGTGAGCATGTTTTCCACTTTGGTCGTATGGCTGATCAGCTCCCGGCGTTCCTGGGAAGCTTCGCGCGTTGTCGTATCTACGACTTGATCAACCGAACGCTGGCTCGACACATCGGTGCTCGAGGTGCGAGCGGAAGCGCCGATGCCGAAGCCGCCGATGCTGAATCCGGCGCTCCCGCCGAAAGATGTTGTTCTGGAATGCGAGTCCAAGCTTTCGTAGAGATGGCTGCCGCTTTTGCCGAAGGATTGTCCGGAGGCTTCGCCCTCAAAAAAATCGTCGCCGATGACGCCCGTTTGCAGGAGGCGACGGTTGAGCGGCGCCGCCGCGTGAAAGTACGGTCGAATTCCGCCGGTTTCGCCGGATTCCGGCAACACCTTCAAATCGAGCAGAAGATGCAGGACCGGCAAATCCTCCCCAAGAAAACCGAGGGCGAGACTGCGGTCCCCCACGGCCAACCGGCTTGGTGACACTGAAACGGCGAACTTGAGAAAGACCAGCTTCTCATCGGGAAAATTGCTGGTGAGGTTTTCATCGTTCGGCTCGAAAAAGAAAAGTGAGATGCTGACGTCATTGGGTCCACCCGCTTGCAGGGCCTGTGTCGTCGAAGCCAATTTCCACGGCACCTCAAGCGGAAGTCTGAGATCTTCCTGGTCTGGCATAATGTGTTTCCTTCCTTGATGTTAGCTCAAGTGATTGTTTGGCTCTCCAATTGGCCTAACCAGCGCGGTTTAGCCACCTGCGTGGCAGAGCGAGTCGGGGCGGCTACAACCGCTCGTTCGGCGCCATCCTACACCTACCACGCTTTACCGTGTCCGTGTTTCTCCAATCCAAATTTGGAGTTTGTCGCGATGCCGTATGAGTATATCAGCGATACGATTTCCGACAGTCTCAAAATAATTCGCGCCTTCCTGCCCGCAAAAATAGTTATGGCTCTCAATGAACTTTCCGCCCGCAATACTCCGATGTAGTAAGGGGAGCGCGTTTATGGCGTTTATTTCAAATCGCTCAATCCGCTGGCGAAACTCTTGTCCAAGTTTTTCTGTGTCCCAATATCGGTGATTGCGTTTCGGTTCTTCATCGAGCGCCCGTCGTGCAAACTCAAACGCGAATGCTCCAAAGCACAGGAGCAGGGGTGGGTGATACTCACGGGTTTGTTTCCCAAATCGTTTTATTTCTTGCTCAATCTCTTCTCGCCAAAGAGGGCTGTTGCCGACGGGTTTGTGGCCCGCATTTTCGATCGCGTTGCGAATGTAGAGGTTGGACATATCCACCCGCTGGCGACATTCCCTGAACATTTTATCTTGAATGACTTCCAGTACCGATGTCCAGATATTGTGGCGGATAGGATGTCGCGGATCAAAAGGAACTTCAAGAGCATTTTCCCATTGTTTGGGGTTTGAGTCACCCAAAAGCCAGATGGCAAAACCTTCACTGCCAACTTCCTTTTTCATCATGTTGCTACTCACGAGGTTCAACGACTCATGTCCTGAAATTACGGATGCTTCGTGCTGGTGTCGGAAGCCACTGAAGTCGGTAGTGAGCGACAGGGGCAGCCGGCAAAAACGACACCAACCATTGCCTAAACTGCCAAGCGAATTGAAGAATTGTCTTTGATAAAGATAAGTTAAATTGCTTTGGGCAACACCCCACAACCTAAACGCTCAATTTAGTAAAAAGCGGAGTCTTTGTCAAGCAAAGTTTATTGTCTTAATCGTTCACAACATGTCATCAAACGACCAATGATTCTGCCAGCGCAGATCGATCTCGTCGCGTAGGCGTTGGTAGCGGATGTCGGTGGAGGGGCGTATGCGGCCGTGTGGATTTTGG
>JBOHQZ010000214.1:0-8816 GCA_050732275.1 bacterium | reverse complement strand
CGACCGCACCGGGCCATCACCGTTTCGTTTGGGATTTGCGCCACGAGCCGCCGCCGGGCAGCGAGCGCGAGTTTGCGATTGCCGCGGTGTATCGCAACACGCCGAGCGGTCCGCACGGCCCGTTCGTTCATCCGGGTCGTTACACGATACGGTTGATGGCGGACGGCGCTGTTCTCGAACGCCCACTCGAAATCCGCCTCGATCCCCGCGTGAACATCAGCGCAGCGGACTTGCAGTTGCAAACGGACAATTCTCTCGCTTGCTACAATGGCTATCTGCGGCTGCAAACAATCCGCGAGTCGATTGATGCGGCTTTGCAAAACCCCACTCTGCAACGTAATGTCAAGAAGCGCGAGGCACTGCAAGCGCTGCGTGGCTCCGGTCTGCCGGGCAATTCCGATCTGTTGTACGGCAGCATTACTGCGGCTTCGGCGGATAAAGAAACGATCGTCGGTTTGCAGAACAAATTTTTGTACTTGCTGAATGTTTTGCAAAGCGCCGATGTACGGCCAACGCAGCAGACGATTGCTGGTGCGAAGAGGCTGGAGGAAATGATGGAAGCGCTGGTGAGGAGATGGGAGGACGCGAGATGAGCCGTAGCGCAGACTTCGAGTCGGCACAAACCACCCAGGCAAGATAATTATGGCAAGATGATTTAAAAGCTTTTTAATTATTTTGCCATAATCATCTTGCAAAAATGTTTTTTACGAATCATAGTGGATGTCGGTAAAAATAAAAAGCCGGTGGCCAAAACTTCACCGGCTTTTTGATTTCCCAAGCCTCGTTTTATCTGCTGCGCAGCTCGATATTACCACCGCTGGTGCGCAGCGTCAACAGCGGGCCGCCGCCGTTGAGCTTGCCGCGCAGCTTGCCCTCGCCGAATTTGCCTTGCACGGTGATGGGCATGTCACATTGAACCTCGCCGCCGGAAGTATACGCATCAATATCCAATTTGATATCCTTCGACAGATAAACCATCACCCCGCCGCCGGAGGTGGAAAGCTCGCACGGTGCATCCAACTGCTTGAGAATCTCGGCTTCGAGGGAGCCGCCGGAAGTGCTGGCGTCAACATTTCCTTGCAAGCCGCGCAACGAGACTCCGCCGCCGGAAGTGTGTGCGCGCAAATTGCCGGCGGCGCCGTCCACTTCTATTGACCCGCCGGAGGTTTCCACATCCACCTCGCCGCTCACTTCGCCGAGCGTAATGCCGCCGCCGCTGGTACGCGCCAAAACTTTGCCTTTTGCCTGCCGCAGCTCGATGCTGCCGCCGCTGGTGTTGGCATCCACCGGCCCTTCGATCCGCCCGAGGGTCAAGGAGCCGCCACTGGTTTCGACCCGCGCTTCGCCGATCAAATCATCCACGTCGATGCTGCCGCCGGAGGTGTTGAGATCGAGATTGTACTGCCTCGGCACATTGATGCGAAACTCCACCTGCAAGCCGTCGTTGTTGCGGAAGAATCCGCGGCCTCGCATCTCCGCCACGATCGACACGCCGCGGTCGGTTTGATTGTAGCGAATTTCATAATCTTCAAACAACTCTTTGACGCTGCGGCGATGCCGCCCTTCGACCCATTTGATGACTTGCACTTTCAGCTCGTTCTGCGGCCAGGAGCGCACTTCCACCGAGCCGAAGTCCGCGCGCAGCTCCAGCCAGCCGCCCGGCTTCACCGTGAATGATTTCTCGCTGCTCTCTTCCTGGGCGAAGATCGCGAGTGGGATAAATAAGATAAAAAAAAGAAAAAGTAAATTTTTTCGATACATGTTGCATTCTCCTTCCTTTTGAATTGACCAACGGATGAAAAGCTGCCAACGTATTTTACTCGTATTTGTCAATTCATCCACTAAATGTCATTCTGGAAGAATCCTTTTCAAGACGAGCACTGTGCTTGATAACAAAAAAGATCGTTCCACGATGACATGTGGTTCTTTTATCCGTTGGTCGCTTTTTCATCCGTTGGACATAAGCCTACCGCACCAGCTTCCGAATCGTGATATTGCCGGCGCTGGTGGTCAGCGTGATCGGATCGCCGCCGCCGTTGATCTGGCCCTCGCCGCGAATGTAACGGCCTTCGCGGCGATCTTCTTCTTCGCGCTGAATTTTAAGCGGAAAATCCGACGAGATATCGTAGCGCTCGCGACTGAACCAGCGGCCGTCGCCGAGCCGGATTTCGGCAAAGATATTGGCCGGCAATTTTTCCGGAATCGCCAGCGTGACACTGCCGCCGCTGCTCTTTAACGTGATGACATGCGGCTTGGTGAAATCCTTGAGCGTAAATTCAACATCGACGTCGCCGCCGGACGTGGCGGCGTCGATGCTGGCTTGCACATCGCGCGCTTGCACGTCGCCGCCGGATGTCCGCAACCGCGCCGGCGCCGACAATCCCATCGCCTCGACATCGCCGCCGGAAGTCGAAGCTTCCACTTCCTGCTTGATGTTGCGCAAATCCACGTCGCCGCCCGAGGTGCTGACATCGACGCGGCCGCGCACATTTTCAACACGAACATTACCGCCCGAAGTGCTCGCATTGACCGAGCCGTCGGTGTCAAAAATTTCCACGTCGCCGCCGGAAGTCCGCAGGCGCACGTCTTTGGAAGCGCCGCGCAGGGTGATGTTGCCGCCCGAGGTCGCGCCGGTGAGCAGTCCTTTGATGCGCTCGAGCTCAAGATCGCCGCCGGAGGTTTTGACCTCGACATCGCCCTCGCTGTCACGCACGATGATGTTGCCGCCGGACGTGGTCGCGCGAATGTTGCCGCCGGTTTCGATCAGCGTCACGTCGCCGCCGGAGGTGCGCAATCGGGCCGTGCCTTTGATCTGCCGCGCCGAAATGTTGCCGCCGCTGGTGCTGACGTCGAGATTGAACGTTGCCGGCACTGAAATTTGAAAGTCCGACTGAATCCAATCGCGGGAGCGCTCCAGGCCGCCGACGATGATGCGATCACCGCTCTGGCGATACGAGGCCTTCGTTTCCTCGAGAGCGCGCTTGGCCTCCTCTTCAGTGTACACATCCATACGCATGCGCTCAATGATCTGCACTTCATTCTTCGGCCAAACTGAGATGTCGATGTCGCCCTGAATGCCGCTCATTTCCAGTGTGCCCGCCGGCTGCACGGTGAAATTTCGTTTAATCTCGGTGACATAATAACGCCCTTCCTTGCGCAGCTCTTGCGCTTGGCCGGTCGCGCTCGCCAGCATGATGAACACGAGAGCTGGCATCAAAACACGGGACCACACCAGGTGATGTCGCGTCGTTTTTGCTTGTATCGTCATCTCCTCACTCCAATTGGGTTTGATGGGGATCATACTTGTTTCCTCGTTTGATACTGCATACGTTTTATCAAAGTTTGTTTTTGTCCGATTCCGCCGGCGGTTGCTGGAATTGGCCGCTGAGCAAACGCTTGGCTTGTAGGCGAATGTATTCGTTCGTATCTGCCGCCGCCGTATGGAACACCGCCTGTTCGTCCCGACTGAGGCCGCCGCGGCCCAGCGCTTCGATCGCCTCGATGCGCACCGCCGAATTTTCGTCGCGCATCAGCGCCCGAATCAGCGCGGTTTTGATGAGATTGTTCAGCGGCAGTTGTTTGAGAACTTGCGCCGCTTTGAGACGCACGCCGTCATTGGGATCTTTTTCAAGCGCGTAAAGCAGGGCCTCGGTAAGCTCATTGTCTTGCGGCGTTTCTCCGGCAGAAGCGTAGGTCTCACCGATGGCTTTCACCGCGCGCAGGCGCAAATTGGGCTGCTCTTCTTCGTGCAACGCATACGTCAGCGCGCGGCTGATGGCCGGATCATTGACGCTGCCGCGCAGTTGCACGTCGTTCACCATGCTGAATTGAATTTCCACTTGTTTCGTGGCCGGATCGAACCGGATCGTTTGCACGTTTGCCAGCGAAGGCGCGAGGTAGCCGCTGGCAACCGCGACCGGCTTGCCGGGCGTGAGATAACTGAGCACATCGAGCGGCTCCGGCTTGGAAGTTGGCGAGAGAAAATTTCGTCCAACCATCATTCCGAGCAACACCAGCGCCGCGGCAAAGCCGAGCTGCCACACGGGTTGAAGATTGCCGAACAGCAAGCTGCCCAAACGTTCCTGCCAGCTCGGCCGCAAAGATTCCTGGCGCAGGCGCCGCCGCAAGCCGAGCCGCAGATCGGCAAGCATGGCCTCGCCGGGCTCAAATGTATTGGCGCGCTGCAAATCCGCATGCAGCGTGCGAACCGCGGCCAGCGCTTCGCGGCAACGATTGCACGTTGCCAAGTGCTCATCGGCTTGGCGTTTCTCAATTGCCGTCAGTTCCTCGCCATCGAAGAGCGGCAACAGTGTTTGGATATATTTGCAGTTTTTCATAAATAAATTGCGTCTGGGTTTCCAGACCCGAGGTCTGGGTTACATTTCGTTGCGGTTCCCTTTTCGTTGCAAGCTTATTACGCTTGACGATATTCCCGCAGCTTTTGCTGCATATGTTGCGTGGCGCGGAAGAGATAATTTTTCACCGTTCCTTCCGCGCATCCGAGCGACTTCGCGATCTCCTGCAATTTTTGCCCGTGAAAATGCCGCAGCACGAACACCGCGCGCTGCTTTTCCGAGAGCGATTCCATCGCCAGCGCAATCTCGCGGCCCAGTTCCTGATTCAGCGCCGCTTTTTCGGGATCGGGATTTCTATCCGGCGGCAGATAGGCCGATGGTTTTTCTTCATCGGTGTTGTGCGTGTCGAACGAGAGAAAGCGCCGCCGGCTGCGCCACTGGCGATAATTGATGCACTGATTGACGACGATGCGATACAGCCAGGTGGAAAACTCGCTCTCGAAACGAAACGACGGCAGACTGCGAAAAACTTTGATGAAAATTTCCTGATAGACATCTTGCGCGTCCTCCAGGTTATTCAGCATCTGTCTGGCCAGCTTCAACACCTGCCGGTCGTGTATCTGCACCAACGCCTCGAAAGCCGCGCCGTCGCCCTCCTGTGCGCGTCGAATCAGCCGGATTTCCCGTTCTTCCATAGTTACCTGTTTAGACAGACAAGCCGTGAAAAGGTTTGCAGGGGCATGGGGCTGAGGGCATAGAGCATGGCGCCAAGCGCTTGCGTTGGAGTCCTTTGCGCTACGCCCTCGGCCCTCAGCTCTCCGCCCTCTGCCCACAAAAGCGCTTGCATTTTCTATTTTTTTCTGTTACAATCTGGATGCTCGGTCCTTGATGCCGAACGCTTGCAGAAGCGTCAAGAATTCAGAATCGAGCATCCAGGATCAAGGATCCAGCATCGAGAAAAAGAATGCCACAAAATCCCTTCGTCGCCATTGCCGGCAACATCGGCGTGGGCAAAACCACGCTCACCAATTTGCTCGTCGAGCGCTTCGGCTGGATCGGCTTCTTCGAGAAAGAAGTCGCCAATCCGTATCTCGCCGATTTTTACCGGGACATGCCGGCATGGGCGTTTCAATCACAGATTTTTTTTCTCAAAGAACGCTTGAAAGATCATCTGAAGATTCAAGCCATCAACGGTCGCTGCGTGCAAGACCGCACCATTTACGAAGACGCCGAGATTTTCGCCCACAACCTTTTCGAGCGCGGCTTGATGCACGCCCGCGACCATGCTTGTTACGCCGATTTATACGCAGCGCTTTCCTCTTCGTTGCGCCCGCCGGACCTGTTCGTTTACCTGCGCGCCTCAACCTGGACGTTGATCAGCCGTATTCGCAGGCGCGGCCGCGATTACGAGCAAAACATCGACAAAGAGTATCTTGCCCAGCTCAATTTGAACTACGAGCGCTGGGTGAAGCGCGTGGCCGAAAAACATTCTTTAATGATAATCGAAACCGATGAGCATGACGTATACCGCGATCGCGACTGGTTGGAAGGAATCATCGAAGAGATTGGAAGGCGGGTTTCTTGATGCTGGCTCCTGGATCCTCGATGCTTGATGCTCGAAAAAAATATGCCTCACCAGCCTTTAATCAAGCATCAAGGAGCCAGTCACGGCTCTCCCGCCAGCGCCGGCGTTGCCACTTCAAAAATTTTTTCGTCCACCTCGCGAGAAACGACGATATTTTTGAATAGAATTTTTCGATTGGAATTTTCGAACACCCTCTCTTCCGCCAGCTTGATGCCGTTGTAAACGCGCCAGCTTTCCCACCACGCCGGAGACGGCGCCGCCCCTTCCCTTTCGAAATACTCCCAACGATGCACGAGCCGTGTGGCTTCATCGACAAACACGCGATACATATTCCATGGCGTCAGCCCAACGCTATCGGCAAAGCCGAGGCTCACGACGTCATATTTGAAGCCGCTCATCTCTTGTTCGCCATCATATTTGAGAACGACGCCGGGATCTTTTAATTTGTACGGCATGAGTAGCCAATACGTATCATTAATATAGCGCGCATAAGCCCGGCCCAGCCACTGAATTTTTTCCTCGCCTTCCAGTAATTGGCCGTTCTTGAAAACCGCGCCATTTTTGGTGTCGAGATTGAAAATGATGCGAAGATGATCGCCGTCGCGTGTCGTGGTTTCAAGGCGATAGTTGTTGTTGCGTCGATCCCAATCATGCCGCCAGTCGCTCAATTGCGTGTCGCCTTTGGTGACGACGAAATGAAAGGAGAGATATTTGACGGCGTCGTAATTCGTGCGGCCGCCAAGCGCCACCATGACTTCGTCGGCAACACGAATGGCTTCCGGGTCCGAATTCGAAGGATCGAAGCCGTCCGCAGTCGATTGATCCGAGGTCTTCTGGCAGCTCACGACGAGAAGAAAGAAAATAATAAACAGATACAAAGCGTGGAGTTTCATATTTTTGTAAAAGATTTTTATCCAGGTGACTGCGTCCGTGGGATTTAGGAAAGCCGGATGCTAAAAACTAAACAGTTTGGGATTTCTGCGCACCCGATTTTGTATTAAAATTGGTAACTATTCACCGTCCGGACGCTTTTGTGCGAGAATGGCGGTTGTTTGGTACAACAAGTTTGCTCAAATTACGGAGCGACCGGACGGTTACCTGAACAGGCACTAAAATTGAATCGCTGCCATTTCCATGCAAGTTCGTAGTTTCGCCTTTAGGCGTCGGACTACCGACAAAAGTTGAACGCCTGAAGGCATCACTACAAACAGTATGTTAAAACTGAATCGTCACTTTTTCCATGCGGTCGCCGACTTGCAGCGCATCGACGACTTCCATTCCGCTTTTGACCCGTGCAAAAATCGTGTAGCGTCCGTCGAGGTGCGGTTGCTCGGAATGCGTGATGAAAAATTGGCAGCCCTCGGTGTCCGTGCCGGAGCTTGCCATACCCACCATGCCGCGCGTGTAGCGCCGCCGGCTAAATTCCGAGCGAATGGAATAGCCGGGCGATCCCCATCCATCGCCGCGTGGATCGCCGGTTTGAACCACAAAGTTCGGCACGACGCGATGAATGCGCAGGCCGTCGAAAAAGCCCTTCTGCGCCAGCCGGACAAAATTGAGCGCCGTCAGCGGCGCGGTTTCGGAAAAAAATTCCAGTTCGATTTTGCCGCGATTCGTTTGGATCGCCGCACGTGCCTTTGCAAGCTGCCGGATTTCTTCATAGGTGAAATAATATTGCGTTTCGTTTTCTTTGGAAATGCGGCCGCTGTAATCCTCGCCGGTCAATTTTTTCAATGCTTCAGCAGCGGTGCGCGCCATCGGCTTGTCGGGAAATTGCACCGCGTTTTCGAGCAACGGACGGGCGTCGAGATCGCCGCATTTGGCCAGCGCGGCGAAAATCATCTGCGCCGTCTCCGCGTCGATGGGTGGCTGGAGTTTTTGATACGCCACAATAATCGCTGCCGCATGATGGCGCCGTTGCAGGCTATCAGCGGCGAGATTTTGCGCTGCTATTGCGGTGATCACCGCATCGCCGCGTTGCAAGGCCGCGAGATAAATCGGCGTGGCTTGAGGCTGAACCGATGCCGGCAGTTTGGGCAAAGCTTCCAGCGCGGCGATTTGCACGCTCGTCGCCGAATCGTTCGACATCTGTTCCAAATAAGGAAACGCCTCCGCCGCTCCCGTTGCGCCAAACGCTTCAGCGAGGCGGCTGCGAAAAATCGCGTGCGAATGTTCCACGTGCCTGGCAAGCTCGGGAATGGCGTCTTTGCGGAGAATTTGCGCCAGCGCTGCGGCTGCGGCCGCTTGCTCTCTCCACGTCGAATTGCTCTCCTGCAGCCGCGCTTTCAAAAATTCGATTGGCGGCTGCGATTCCTTCAGCACGCCATTTTTTTGCATGCGTTCTGTTGCCGTTCCAAAGGTGCGCAACGCCGTGAGCCGCACATGCTCGCTGGTGTCGTGCAAAGCCAGCCGTGTTAGCAAATCCGGAAAATCAAGATTGCCCAGTGCCGCGGTCGCATTGACACGAACGCGCCAATCAACGTCGCTTTTTCCGGCTGCGGTGAGCGGCTCTAATGCCATATTATTTTTCATCACACCGAGCGCGCGAGCCGCTTGCATGCGGACGCGCGCGCTGCGGTCGCCGAGCAACATGATCAGTTTTTGTGCAATGGTGGAATCCGGCGGCGCCTGACTGCCGGAATGCAGCCGCATCAAAGCATACGTTGCGCGCCACCGAGCTTCTTCGTCGGTATCTTGCAACAAATGCGCCAGCGGTGCATGCCATTCCATTTTTTTCAAGCCACGTTGTGCTAATCTCCCGGCGGCCAATGCTGCTTCCGCGCGCACGATGGGAATTTGATCGTCGAGCCAACCGAGAAGCTGTTCGCTCACTATCGCGAGCGCAGAGTCGTTGGCGGCCTTGCTCACGGCCTCAATCAGCGCGAGACGGACTTCGATATCCTTTTCCTCGGCCAAATGTTGCAGCAGCAAAGTTG
>JBOHQZ010000213.1:0-8821 GCA_050732275.1 bacterium | reverse complement strand
GAGCCGCCGACGCAATCCAGTTCTGACGCGTGATGGCTTCTGCTGTGACAGCCAAGCCGGTGCGCCTTTGCAAGGCTTGGGCAAGAATTTCCGGCGAGTAACCGGCAAAATCAGAAAGCGTGCGGACACCGATGCTGTTGAGCGCCATTTCGATGACCGGATTGATGCCATCGATCACCGTCAAATCATCGCGATCGCCTAGCGCTGCCGGCGATGATTGGGCGATGCCCAGTTGTCTCGGGATGGGCGCCGCTCCCTTGGACATCGACCACGTTTTATCTATTTTTTCTTCTTCATCTTTGATCTCAATGTTGAAGCGATAATCACCGTGAATCACACGAACCGGAATGCCATCGATCTCACGCGGAAAGTTGGTCATTGGGACGGCATCTCGACGGAGATGAATGCGCAGTACCGGTATATTGCTGACGCCGAGAGGGTCCAACCCGATATCAACCAAGCTGACATCCGGATGATCGCGCAGTAGCGCGAAAAGCCCGTCGCGTGCTCGTTGCGCCTTACTCCACCATTCTTTGTTTGGTATTTCCATTGGATTGCTCCCATTTACCGTAGATGGAATTTCTTTCCGCAATGGCAACCTACAAGGGGCTGAGGTGGGACTGCGGAAAACACAAAATTAGTTTTTGACGTCTCCTCGGCAGACGATAAACTATCGGTTGATGGCGATGTCGATATTCAGTGCCTCCAGCACCGTTTGCATGTCGTGCGCCAAAGCCCGCTCCGGAGAATCGCTCCCGGCAAAGTGGAGGCCGATAGCTTGTCTCGTTTCGGCGTTGAGCCACCATGAGCCGGAATCGCCGCCGGCGCTAACGTCGGCATGAGCCTGGCTTGGCTCAATCGTTACGACATGGCGAATGATGCGTTCCACACGATCATAAAACATTCGTGCAATACCTTCGATAGCGGTCACGTGACCATACGTCACACCGGTTCTGCGCCCGGATTTCACCACTTTCATACCGAGCTGCGCCTGACCCACGCCAGTCACCGGGCCAAGATGGAGTTGCTCGTTGAGCATCTTACGTCTGCCGTTCAGCATGGCTACCGCGGCGTCGAGATTTGCCGTCATGGCATCGCGCGTGAGCGTTGCAATCACATCTTTCTCGCTGCCGCCATCACGCCGGCCGGGCTGATAGATGCGCGCGCCCTGCCGCACGCCCCAGCGTCCCACGAGCACATGCCAGTTGCTGAGAATCATTTCAGCATTGGTAGTACGGTCTATAACCAGCCCGCCCAGTGTGGCAAAAGTATAAATCTCGTTGGAGATGCTGAGCCCGCCACACAACAGTTCAGCGCGAGAGACGGGTGAGCTTGTTGGACGGGTTAAACCTGTGAACCAACCGGTAAAACGGTGCGGATGATAAGTTCCCTCTAATACATCGGTCGGAAAACCGCCAATCATCGGTTGAATGCAGCGGGTACTGTGGCTCGTTTCAAGAGCGAAATCGGAAAATTTTTTGCGAACGTGAAAACGGATCGCCAGCTCACCTTCAGCGAGTTGTCCCTCGTGTTTCGGAATTCCGAAGTCAATCAGCGTGATATTGGGATCGAACAGATAATCCCGCTCCGCTTCGCGCAACGCCAATCGCGCTCGCGCTAGAGTCATTCGATCGAGGTTCATATTTTCTCCTAAACTAAAACACCGGCCCGTTCAGGCCGAGCCGGTGTTATTGCAATTTGCCGTTATCCGCTTATTCATAGATCATAAAGCGGATCGGCTGGTCAAATTGCCAATCTGGCGCGCCGCTCGTTGATGGAGCAGCAGGCACGGGATCGGCAAGAGGATCAACCAAGCCGGCAGGAAGATCGGGAAGCTGCAGAATCGCGTCGTAGTCGTAGACATGCCGCGCGAAACCGGCAAATGGCGGTTGCGGATTGCCTTCCGGATCGCAGCACTTGATACGAGCGCAAATATGCATCTCATATTTGCAGCCCACGTCCTCCGTCTCCGCGGTGAATTGCAGAATGTCGACCGCGAACGGCGAGGTTGGGCTGAGATGGCCGTGTTGGGTGACATTCAATTTCTCCGGGCCTTTGGTCCACTCACACAAATCACCGGTGCAGTATTCCACTTCATAAGGCAAGCAGAAGGTGTTCAGAATGGGCGCGAAGATGACCGTGGCGATATAAGCCGTCTCGCCAACCCGAATCACTTGATGCGCCAGAAAGGGCGAGCTGTTAAGATTTCCAAAGTTGCCGGCCACGGCGCCGGGCTGAAAAGGACCGAGCGCGACGAGGTCCCAAAGCGGATACGGATCAACAACTTCCGGACGCGCCTGGGACAGCGACTTTTGGTAAGCGGCTTGTAATCTGGCCTCAATCTTCGCCTTCAATTCATCGGCCGTCACTTTGACCAATGAGCGTGTTGCAGAAGCCTTTACCGCCTCTTTTTGAATTCTGGTTTTGGAAAGAACGCCGCCATTACCGCCAGTCTTGACGACGAGATCTTCCAAAACTTGGGTTTGAACTGACATGGTACTTCTCCTTAGGTTTAAAGTTAAACAATGAGTGAATTGTTTCTACTGCTATAGACAACGAAACAGTTTTAAGTTCACACGTTTCTGTTAAAAAAATAAATTTATTTTAAATATTTTTATGTCATTGTGTTCACCCCTCGCCGGCGGGCCCTGCTCCGAGACCATACCAGCCGGCGCCCACCGCAGCGATTTCCAATTTCAATGCCAAGAAATCTTGCGGCTGCGGTCATAGCTTCATTCAAATGACATGCCAGAAACATTTGACCACTTTGACTGAATATCTCAAAAATTGAAATATCAAAACTTTAAAGCTGTAAATGGTTATAAAATTTCCGATCACTTGGCAAAAAGAGTTGCTGCTGATTTCTAAAATTGGTGGAAATGTGCGCCACATGCTCGAATGCCAAACGCAATTTTACAATGACCCGTAGAAATAGGAATGTTAGTGGTGAGGAGACACCCATTCTTAGAAAACCGGCAAAAATCTCATTTCCAAATTAGCTTGATCGTAGAAACTTGGAAATGCCACTCAATTCACATTTCCAAAGCCATATCTGTAAAGTTATTGCTCGGCATAAGGTAGAGAATTGAATGTTTTATAAACAGTGTGTTTCAATAACAAGACCCATCACGAAGAGAAGATTTTTTGGAAATGTCATCGTTTCCAAAAAATGATGCGCGGGCAGCCTTTGCCGGTGTACTACTTTAACTTATTGTTTTCGCTAATCAATTGACGGCGGCTCATTTTTTCTTCTTTTTGGAACGCCTTTTGTCGTATTCTCATATCGAAATTAACCTGGGCAACCAATTCAAAGCGAAGGGAAAGTGGATAATAATGAAGTCTAACTCAGTTCACAATCTCGCGACGCTCCCCCACGATGAGCTGATCCGTATGCTCGTGACGAATCCGAGATGCGAAGCGGTGGCGCGGGAGTTTATCTCGCGTTACGATCATTTCATTCGCCAAACCATTACTTCTGCCGTCTATAAATGGATGGCAGCAGCCGGCTACCAGCGCGTGCAAACCATGATCGAAGATTTAGCCAATGAGACCTACTGCCGGTTGTTTCAAAATGATTGTCAAGTGCTGCGTGCCTTCAAGTGCCGTTATGAAAATTCCATTTTCGCTTATTTGCGGACGATTGCGCTGAGCGTGATGAGCAATCAGATGCGCAGCTACCGCCGCAAGCAGGCGTTCGAGCAATTGCAGCCGTTCGACGGCGCGCCGGACAGCCACATCGGGAGCTTTGTTGACGGTGGGAGGCTTGGTGCGGATTTTGACGGTACGGCGGCCCGGGCAGCGGAGCGCAAGGCGCTCGAGCAAATGGTGCGCGCCGGCCTGCGAGCGACTTTTCGCGACACCAACGTCAATCGCAATTTCATCATATTCAAACTGCATTTTCTCCACGGCTACCATAGCCGCGAGATCGCCCGCATCAAAGGGCTTGGCCTCAGCGAGCGCGGCATTGGCAACACCGCCGACCGCATCCGGCAATGGTTGCGCCAAAACCGCAACGCAACGAGGAGGGCCTGGCTATGACCCCGATTTTATATTTTAACATCTCGTGAGTTTCAGTGATTGGAAATCGGGGTTTAACTTTTATCGTGCAAAATTAGGTATGGAAAAGCAATTTCACGAAGCCTGTCTGAGCAGCTTCGATTTCATTGAATATTTGAGCGGAACGGCCTCCGGATATGAAAAAGCCGTGATCGAGCAGCATTTGAGCGTTTGTGAAAATTGCTTCGACACCTTCATCAACGCTTTCAATCTGCATCTGGATCACGCGAGCGTTCCACTCGACGGGCGGCAAAGCCCGCTTGGTGCATATCAATTCGCCTGAAAACAATCTCCCAATCTCCTCTCGGAAATTTTTCGAGGAAGCTGGTTGTTTGATAAGGGTAAACCATTCCAGCCCTTTACCCTAACCAGCGAGGAAAATATCATGAGAGTACAAAGCGCGTTCGTGCTCGCTTCTAAAAAGAAATCCGGGTCAACGACTTCCGCCGGCCCCAAACGCTCTTCCAAACGGCCGACACGTAAAGTGAGGACGCGAAAGGGCGGCAAGACCACCGCTGCCGGCACGAAAAGAAGCCCCAGGAGATGAGCCGAAAAATAGATTGGGACTCGCCATATTTTAGGTACAGTCCATGAGAGTCCGAGCCGTTCGTGTAGGCAAAATTTTTCCGGGCGACCCGGACATCGCATTTTGAGGAGGAAGTCATGTTGGAAGCCACACCGCAATTCCGGCATTTGGGGATGAAAGCCCTGCTGGCTATCTTATCTATGCTCTTGCCCTTGCTGCTCTTCCAGGGGTTCAGTTTTTTAGAGGGGTTCGAGCTGCAAGTTTTGGATTTTATGCAAACACTGCGCGGCCCCCGGGTGCCCCATTCCGATATTATCCTGGTCACGATCGACGACCAAACCACCGCTGCATTGCACGATGTGCCGCCGCGACGATACTGTGCGCAAACCGTCCGCGCCTTGAGCCGATATGGCGTCAAGGCTTTTGTGTTCGACTTTCTGTTCCTCGACGAAGGGGATCGCGAAGCGGATATAGAATTGGCAGCGGTTACGCAGGAGCTTGGCAATGTGATACATGCCTTTCAGTTCAATTATTGGAGTGACGAGGAGGAAAACGGAACGACGCCTAGCCCCTCGTATTCCCAATATTCGCTGCAGCCGCGAAACGAGACGAATTTCAAGTTCATTCGCGGCGACTCGGTGCGAACCCCTTATGCGCCTTTTTTGGCAAGCTTCAACAAAGCCGGCCTGGTCACGATCATTCATGATTCCGATGCCAGAGCGCGCCGCATCCCTTTATTCTTCAAAAATCATGGCGCCGTTTATCCGGCTTTGAGTCTCGCCACTATCAGTGAATACTTGCAAACACCACTCGACAGCCTGCGCATCCGGAAAAACTTTTGGGGCTATTCGATCTCTCTCGAGACGCCGCAAGCCAGGATCGAGGCGCCAATCAACGGCCTGGGCCAGATTCTGCTCAATTTTTACGGAGAGCTGAAAACTTTTAAATCATATTCCATTCTACAGATTCATCAGGCCTTGCAAGATTTGGAGGCGAGGCGGGCGCCGCGGCTTCCCTTGCACGATTTCGCCGGCAAGATCGTAGTGATCGGCACCGTGGAAACCGGCATGGATATTTATCCCAATGCTTTTGCCGATGATTTTACCTCGATAGGGCTGCATGCCACCGCCATCAGCAATCTGCTAAATGGCGAGGCGTTGCGCCAATTCCCGTGGTATGTTGATACCGGCATCATGCTCGTTCTCGTTTTGCTGCTGAGCGTCGTCATGAAACTGGCCGGCAAGCTCGATAAAGCGCGCGAAACGGCGTATGGCGCCGTCTTCTTTATTTTGACGATGCTCGCGTTCAACCTCTTGGCTTATTTCCTTTTGTTCAAGAGTCTTCACATTGCACTGGCCCTATTGCAGATCAACAGCGCTCTGGCGTTGTTTTTTCTCAGCGTGACGTTTTACGAAAAATCGCTACGCGTCAAGCTGCTCAATCGCGAAGTGCAGCGGTTAGAAAGCGACAGCAAGGAAAAACTCGCGCACATCGAGCAGCTCAATACCAAAATCAGCGAACGCGACGATCAATACAAAACCGTGAATTTTTTTATCGGCGAGATCGAGGGCATCTTGAACAACCCCGCCGTGGAGCGGCCGGATTTGCTCGCCAATCCGTTGATGAAAATGCAAATCATCAAAGAGCAATTGAAAAACGAGCTGGAGCGCCGGCGCGCCGAAAAGGAAAGTCTCGAAGCTGAAAAAGAAAAGTTGAGCCTGAAAATTGCGCTCTACAAGGGCCTGGCGGGGGAAGAACAAAAAATGGAGGGCGCGACGGCAAAGGCGGAACCGCCACCCAAAAAGTTTGAGGAAATGAAGCGCGTGCAGGAAAATTATAAAGCCTTCGAGCAGAAAACGAAATCGCCATATCATTTCGAGCCGGCATTCGACATGGTCACCGCTCCGGCGGGCAACCGCAACAACCACGACGCCAATAAAACCAAACTGCAGGAAATCTTCGCGCAAATCGGCCGCATCAGCCCGTTTGACTCGACGGTGCTGATCACCGGGGAAACCGGCACCGGCAAGGAGCTGGTGGCACAGGCGATTCGCCAAAACAGCAGCCGCAAGAACGAGCCGTTAGTGGTGCTCAATTGCGGGGCGATTCCGGAGGGTTTGATCGAGAGCGAGCTTTTTGGCCATGAAAAAGGCGCATTCACCGGCGCGGTTGGCGAATATGCCGGGGTCTTCGAGCAGGCGAATGGCGGCACGATTTTTCTGGATGAGATCGGCGACCTGCCGCCCCATTTGCAAACCAGACTTCTGCGCGTGCTCCAGGAGAAGAAGGTGCGCCGGCTGCACGGCAAGAAAGACCTCGAGATCGACGTTCGGGTTATCGCGGCGACGCATCGTGACTTGCAAAAGCTCATCCAGAATGAGAAATTTCGCGAAGATTTATATTTCCGGCTCGATGTGGCAAATATTCATCTGCCGCCGCTGCGCGAGAGAAAAGAAGAAATTCCTCACCTCGTTCATTACTTTTTGGCAAAGTTCGGCGAGAAGCACGGCCCGGCCAAACGCCTGACCGAGGATGCACTAATGGCGCTGATTTTTTACGATTGGCCAGGGAACATTCGCGAGCTGCAAAACCTGGTGGAAAAAGTCTACATTAGCACGCCCAGCGAGGCCATTCGCTTGAGCGATCTGCCGGAGAAAATTCAGCAAAGCTATCGGGAGATCGCCAACGTCGAAGAAATCCCGATGTGGGACGCGATCAAGAAAGCGGCGCAAATGGAAATGGAAAATTTGCTCGTGATGTGCCAGCAGATTTTGCGCGCCGGCGAAGTCGAAGCCGCCCTGCAATCCGGCCAGCTCAAGCTGTGGGGCGCGCCCTGTGAGAATTGCTTCGAGTACATGAAAACTTATCTCGACAGCAAAGCCTCGCTCTTCCCGCAAGACCGCCGCGAGATGCTGGCCAAGCAGATCATCGTCGCCATGTCCGAGCAGCTTGCCGATTGGTGCGGCAATGAAAAAATCTTCAGCACCAAAGAGCAAGCCTGGCGCGGCCTCGAAAGACTACTCGGCCGCACGCGGCGGATGCTCGACAACTGGAAGCGCGAGGCGGGGGTGCTGCAATTTTATTCTGCCAATTAACGTTCGTAGTCCCTGCCCCCTACGGGCGTAGCTTACAGCCGTAGGCCTTGTGGGCAGCTCTTGTGATCGCGGTGTTTAATGATTGGGCACAATATTGCAAACGGCAACGCGCTGGGAGGGAAATGCGAAATGGATTCGCGCTTGCAAAAGAGCGCCCCACAAGGGGCGGGACTACAAACCTACCGGCCATGGCTCGATCATGCCGCTCCATGGCCATTCTTCCGGTGTGTCTGACAATCCTTTACGAACCGGATTCTCCAAAGTGTATTCAGCAATTTCGCGAAAATCATCTTCTTTGCGCAGGCCATGATCATACGAGCCGGGTTGCCACAACGTTCCCTTCCAACCCAGTTTCCAACTCTGGTTCGTGGTTTTACCTTTGAATCTTTCCGTGAAAGTCAGAACCGATGCACCGGCCTCACGCGGACTCGTCAACAGATGGAGATGGTCCGGCATTAGGCAATAAACAAAAACATTACAGCGGTGGGTTTCGCGCGTTTCGCGGAGCGTATCGATTACCATGCGGTTGAGATCATCGCAGACAAACGGTGGTTGAAAAAGGTAGGCGCGGATGGTGAAGAACCAGACGATATTAGGTTGTTCGTAGAGTTCCCGCGGCAGGCGTTTGTTGCGTGGTTTCACAGGAAACCATGTGGGGCGCTCACGCATAAAAATTATCCCAAGTTTTTCGTAGTCCTCGCCCCTTGTGGGCGACTGTCGTTGCTACGATGTTTGGCCATTGCTGGACGGCGTATCACCATCATCATGCGATGGGATGGAAAACCAAGACGAATTCGTGCTCGCCACATCGCCCCACAAGGGGGCGGGGCTACGAGTGTTCGGCGATTTTGCAAACAACAACCCAACATTGGTAGTCCTCGCCCCTTGTGGGCGACTGTTGCTACCACGATGTTTGGCCATTGCTGGACGGCGTATCACCATCATCATGCGATGGGATGGAAAACCAAGACGAATTCGTGCTCGTGACAGCGCCCCACAAGGGGGCGGGGCTACGAGCATTCGGCGATTTTGCAAACAACCAACATTAGTAGTCCCTGCCCCCTACGGGCGTAGCTTACAGCCGTAGGCCTTGTGGGCAGATGTTTGTTCGTTGGCACAACGTTTCGCCTCGTCACGCGATTTG